>JAYUHJ010000267.1:0-1757 GCA_043767065.1 Hyphomicrobiales bacterium
AAATTAAACCGCAGCACCGAGAAGCCGCGGTTCGCGAACGTGTAATAGAGGTGATAGGTGACGGGATTGTTCATCGTCCCGCCGAATTGCGGATGCGGATGCAGGATGATCGCGATCGGCGCGTTGCGGGACTTGCCCGGATGCCAGCGCCCTTCGATCCTACCCTTCTCGCCGATAAACATGACTTCAGGCATGGAAACCTCTCGCCCGAACAAAGCGCCCGGCAATTCGGCTCACACAGGGCCGGAACCGGTAACTTGACTCGGCGGGTTAACTCTTTAGAATCATTCTAAATTTGGATACCGCCTACCGACGCCAGACGTGCGCGGTGCCGTGCGGCAAATCCAATAGACGATCTTGAGCCCGAAATGCAACTTTTTTCGGGGTCTTACAGGCGGATGCTGGCCTATGGCCCGGGTCTATCTCGACCATAACGCGACTTCGCCCCTGCGCGCTGCAGCGCGGGAAGCGTCCGTGCGCGCTCTCGAGGCGTCAAACCCGTCCTCGGTTCATGCCGAAGGCCGCGCCGCGCGCAGTCTCGTCGAAGAGGCGCGCTCCCAGGTCGCGGCCCTGGTCGGGGCCTCGCCGCGCGCTGTGACCTTCACCAGCGGCGCCACAGAATCGATTTCGCTCGCGCTATCGCCGGAGATCGAGATTGCCGGGCGGGCGCTGCATAGCGACGCATTGATCGTTTCCGGCGTCGAACATCCGGCCGTGCGCGCCGGCGGGCGCTTCTCCGCCGACCGGGTCAAGCAGATCGCCGTCGACAAGAACGGCGTCGTCGACGTCGTCGCGCTCGAAGCCATGCTCGGACGCCATGATGCCGCAGGCCGCAGGCCGTTCGTGTCGGTCATGGCCGCGAACAACGAAACCGGCGTGCTGCAGCCGCTTCAGGAAATCGCCTCGCGCGTGCACGCCGCCGACGGATTTTTCCATTCCGACGCGGTGCAGATCGCCGGCCGGCTTCCATTCGACCTTGCAGGCAGCGGCGCGGACCTTATCTCTATATCGTCGCACAAGCTCGGCGGGCCGCAGGGCGCCGGCGCGCTGATCGCGCGCCACGAGAATATCCGCGTGCCGCCGATCCAGCGCGGCGGCGGCCAGGAGCGCGGTGTCCGCGCCGGCACCGAGAATGTCGCGGCGATCGTAGGGTTTGGCGCCGCGGCTTTGGAGGCCGCGCGCGACCTGGCTGCGGAAGGCGCACGTCTTGCTCGCCTGCGAGAGCGATTGGAGGCCGGCATTCGCGCGGTCGCGTCGAATGTCGTTTTTCTCTCGGCCCAAGCGCCGCGCTTGCCGAACACTTCTTGCTTCGCGGTACCGAACATCGCCGCGGAGACCGCGGTCATCGCTTTCGATCTCGAAGGGATCGCGGTCAGTGCAGGAGCCGCGTGTTCCTCAGGCAAGGTCGGGCCCTCCGCCGCGCTTGCCGCGATGCAGGTTCCGGCCGAAGTCGCCAAGGGCGCAGTCCGCGTCAGTCTTGGCTGGAACACGACGGAGAATGAAATTTCGCGCTTTCTCGAAATATGGCAGCGCGTGCATGTCAATCTTGGACGGCGTCGGAACGAACGCGCCGCCTGACTTAGTCCCACGTTGCGGCCCTTGAAGCCGCAAGGATGAGGAGAAAGCAATGCCTGCCGTACGGGAAACCGTAGAGAGCGTCCGCGCCATCGACGTGGACCAGTACAAATACGGTTTCGTCACCGATATCGAGATGGAGAAGTCCCCCAAGGGCCTCTCCGAGGACACCGTCCGCTTCA
>JAYUHJ010000268.1:0-1756 GCA_043767065.1 Hyphomicrobiales bacterium
TCCGGCCATGCATCGAGTCCATTAGACGTGTTAGCCAGGCCTGCAGTGCGGCACGCTGGCGCCCTTCCTTGCTCCGAACCCAGTACGCAAGTTGCGCGACCACGACCGCGCTGGTGTAGCACCGGTCCCTCTCGCGTTCCAGCCATGCAACGACGCGGGCATCCCCGCGACGCTTCGCCGGCTGGGAAAGCACGTCCGTATCCAGTAGCCAGTTCACAGCTTCCGGCGCCGCGGCAACGCGCGCCGCCGGCGCGGTAAATCGTCCATGCTCGTCGGACAATCCTTCAATACCTCCAGCCAGTCGCCCGCCGCCGCTATGCGGCGAAATACGATGGCGTCATCATCGGCATCGAAGCGCGCTTCAAACTGATCGCCTGGCGCCGTGCTGGCGAGCGACACGGGCACTGTGAGCCGACGTTTGGAATCGAGAGTCACTCGCATGGTGGGATCGTCCCACTATCGCCTCCCGGCGTCAAGAAATCCCGTTCACTCGATCACCCGATCCGCGCGCAGCAGCACCGACTGCGGAATCCTGATCCCGAGCGCATTGGCAGTCTTGAGATTGATCACGAGTTCGAACCTGGTCGGCTGTTCGATCGGCAGATCGGCGGGTTTGGCGCCTCTCAGGATCTTGGCCACATGCACGGCGACCTGCTGGTACGCTTCCACCAGGCTCGGCCCGTAAGCCATCAGGCCCCCGTCATTCACGATCGCACTCGCCCAGTAGACCGCGGGCAACCGCTTGCTCGCGGCGAGTTGCACGAGCCTGGCGCGATGGATAAAAAAGAACGTGTCGGCTGGAACGATGAGGCCTCGAGCGCCGCAACATGCGAGACGCCGGGAACCGCATCCCTGAGCAGCTCGACCCATTTCCCGGGGAAGCCCTCGCCGACCGCCATCGAGATACCGGTGATGTTGCCGCCCGGCCGGCCGAGGCTCGCCACGATGCCTGCCTCGACCGGATCGGCCACGCCGCCAAACACGATGGGGACAGCTGCGGTTGCTCTCTTGGCAGCGTGTGTAGCGGAATTCCCGCCAACCACGAGCACATCGACCTTCAGGCGCAGCACCTCAGCGACGAGTTCGGGAAGCCGCTCCATCCGCCCTTCCGCGTATCGCGCCTGTTCATTCAATCCACCTCAGATCTTTCCGCAACAGGCAAAGCACCGTGATCGGCGGACGAAGCGCCCGTTTAATCCTGTTCGGCGTTCAGTCTACTCGCTGAGTGGCCGCTGACACTGACGGATGCGTCGGAACGGTTCCATGATACGGAGCACCCGAGAATCCTGCGTAGGGTTCTCCGCTTACACAATGTCAACGACGGACAAGGCCCGGAATCCACCGGGCAAAGGGAAGCTGTTCGGCGCGCGGCAGACGACGGCGCCGCCCGCGATGTGTTTCTTGCCGACCACGTCGCGCACGAAGGCGAGGTTCGCCGCGTCGCCGGCCGCGGGCAGTTCGGTCCACTTCGCCTCGAACAGTTCCAGCCGGCCGCCCACGTCGGCGACGAAATCCACTTCGCGCGTGCGGTCGCGCCAGAAAAACAGGCTTCCGGCGCGACCCGCGCGCCGTTCACGGTGCCGCAATTGGGCAAACACGAACGTCTCCCAAACGGCGCCCGCCGACGGCGACTGGCGCAAGCCTGCTGGGCCTCGGCGGCGAGCGGCGCGGCGAGCAGCGCGCCCGTGCCAGTAAGGAACGCCCGCCGATCCATCACTGGATCACCTCGTCCGCCCGGATGAGGATGGACTGCGGA
>JAYUHJ010000269.1:0-4254 GCA_043767065.1 Hyphomicrobiales bacterium
GGCGCAGCGACCCCGTCATTTTGTCGAGCCCGACCGCGCCCAGCGCGAACCCCAGGCACATCGAGGCCAGCACCTTGAACGGCGAGCCCTTGCCCATCCCCACGAAGCTGGCGAACGTCAGAAAGAACACCGAGAAGAATTCCGCGGGCCCGAACTGCAGCGCGAATTTCGCGATCAGCGGGGCGAGGAAAGTGATCAGGACGACCGCGAACAGCGCGCCGACGAACGAGGAGGTGAAGGCGGCCGTCAGCGCCTCGTCGGCCCGGCCCTGCTGCGCCATGGGATGGCCGTCGAAGGTCGTGGCCACCGACCACGGCTCACCTGGGATATTGAACAGGATCGATGTAATGGCGCCGCCGAACAGGGCACCCCAATAGATGCAGGACAGCATGATGATCGCCGAGGTCGGCGGCATCGAGAAGGTGAGCGGCAACAGGATCGCGACCCCGTTGGCGCCGCCCAGTCCCGGCAACACGCCGATGATGACCCCGAGCAAAATGCCGATGACCATCACCATGATGTTGAACGGCTGCAACACCGTGGCGAAGCCCTGAAACAGATTGGCGAGTTCTTCCATCGTTAGTTTCCCAGTCCCGTAACGAACGCGCCGTGCACCGCCAGCGCGCTCCCTCCCCTCAGAGATTCAACAGATCCTCGATTGGTCCCTTGGGCAACGGAATGAGGAACCATTTCTCGAACAGCACATAGAAGACGATCGGCGTGCCGATCCCCACCAGCAGCGCGAGCCACCAGCTGTATTTCCCAAGCCATTTCATGAAGACGGCGATCAGGATCATCGACGACAGATAGATGCCGATGAACGGAATGACCGCCACATAGACCGTGGTCGGGATCACCACCGAGAGCACTTTGCGCAACTGGCCCCACGTGGCGAACAGTTTGCCGCTGCGGCCACCGGCGATGACTTGGGCGAGATTGATCGCGCTCGCGCCCACGATCATCAGACTGATATAGAACGGAAAGAAGCCGGCCCGCGGCCCTTCGATACCCCAGCCGATGCCGACCCGTAGGCTGCCGTAGAGAATCAGGGCGCCGAACGCCATGGTGGTGAGGGCGACGCCGACCTCGACCGACCAGTACGAAGGTCCGCCCTCTCCGGAGGTCTGCGAATGATCAGTCATGACGCCCTTGCCCGCGCGCGAGGAAGAACCGCCGACGGATGCGGTCCGCCGACGGTGAATTGTGTTCGGAGATCAGTTGGTCGTGGCGAGGAAGCCCGCGTCCTTCATCAGCGTCTGGTGACGCTTTTCCTCGTTCTCGACCCACTTGGCGTACTCAGCCCCGATCATGAACGTCTGATTGAAGGCGCCGTCGTTCATGAGTTGCTTCCACTCGGGTGTCTCGCGCACCTTGCGGAACAGGTCGACGTAGAAATCCACCTGCTCCTTGGTGACGCCGGCCGGCATGAAGATGCCTCGCAGCATCAGGTACTCCATGTTGAGGCCCTGGGACTTGCAGGTCGGAATGCTCGCCCAAGAAAGATCGCCGGCGAGCTTGTCCTTGTAGTCGAGCGTCTTGCCGTCGAACACGCAGAGCGGACGCACCTTGCCGCCGCGCCACTGCGCCACCGCCTCGATCGGATTATTGACCGTCGAGTCGACGTGATTGCCGACGAGCTGCACCGCCACTTCACCGCCGCCGCGGAATGGGATGTAGGTGAACTTGACGTTGGCGGCCTTCTGAATCGCCTCGGTGATGATCTGGTCTTCTTGCTTGGAGCCGGTACCGCCCATCTTGAAGGTTCCGGGCGGCGCGGCTTTCACCGCGTCGATATATTCCTTCACGGTCTTGTAGGGCTTCTCGGCATTGACCCAGAGCACGAACTCGTCGAGCGCGAGCATCGCGACCGGCGTCATGTCCTTCCAACTGAACGGAATGCCGGTGGCCAACGGCGTCGTGAACAGGTTGGAGAGCGTGATGATGATCTTGTGCGGATTGCCGCGCGCGCCCTTCACGTCGAGAAAGCCTTCGCCGCCGGCGCCGCCGGATTTGTTGATGACCACGATCGGCTGCTTCATCAGATTGTGCTTGGTGACGATGCCCTGGATTACGCGCGACATCTGGTCGGCGCCGCCACCGGTGCCGGCTGGCACGATGAGTTCAACCGGACGGTTGGGCTCCCACGCGGCGAGCGTCGGCACCGCAAGACCGACAGCGGCCGCGAGCGCGAACGCCGTACTTAGACAAAACTTGCGAACCGGATGCTTCATGAACTTCCTCCCAGTTTGTTTGTTGGGCCGGCCCGATCGAGCGGGGCGGCATGCACTGCTCAATGCTGTTTCGGTCGTCTCCCCTGGCGCCGTGGGTTGAGGTCCCACCGGGCCCACTCGAAGTTAAGGCGATATTATGCATACCAGCGTGGGCGGCAAATGGATTCTGCTTATCGTGCAGTGCACAAGACGAAGTTGTTACCTGTAACCTGAACGGCCCTGCGTCACCCCGCCGCGCGCAGACGGTCGTGCAGGTTGTTTCGCCGCCACGTGAACTCGTGATCGAGCAGCTGGATCTCCAGCGACAGTGCGATCTCCATCGTCTCGAACAAGGGGTCGAGATGCTTGGACACGACGCCGAACACCGTTTCGCCGAGCATCTTGCGCTGCTCTTCGCTCCGGTTCGGCCGCAGGCGGATGACGACGAACATGAAGGCGTTGCCGGGCTTGCCGTCCGCCACCCGGTAGACGTCGCGCCGCTCGACGCGCGTGCGCAGTCCGCCCAGCTCCATGACGCCGGTGGCCGCCGCCGCCGCGTGCACCTTTTCCACGAGCTTCGCGATCTCGAGCTTCGGCTCGAGGTTGGCCGAGTATTCGATGGTGATGTGGGGCAAAGCGATCCTCCCCTTGCTTAGCGGCAGTTGGCGTCTGAAGGCGAGTATAGGATAGAACCGCGCCGGGCCGCGCAATCCCGGAACGGATTTCCCTAATGCCGATGCCGCTTGACCGCCTGAAAGGGTCGATCCCGCCGCTGCTGACACCCTTCAGGAAGGGCGCGGTCGACTACGACGCCTATGCGCGACTTGTGACGCACCAGATCGAACACGGCACCCACGGCATTCTCGTGAACGGCACCACCGCCGAGCCCTCGACGCTCACGATCGAGGAGCGCAACCGGCTGGTGGACGTGGCAATCAAGACCGCCGACGGCCGCGTCCCGGTCGTGGCCGCCACCGGCTCGCAATCGCTCGCCGAGACCCGCGCGCTCACCGAACACGCAGCGAAGGCCGGCGCCGACGCGCTACTGATCGTGACGCCCTATTATATCCGCCCGCCGCAGCGTGGTCTCGTCGCGTTTTATCTGGAAGCGACCAAGGGCATCGATCTGCCCTGGATGGTTTATCACATCCCCGGCCGCACCGCGGTTTCGGTCACGGTCGAGACGCTCGTTGAACTCAAGAAGAAGTCGCCGACATTCGTGGGCATGAAGCACGCGGTGAACGATCTCGGCTTCGTGTCCGACGCGATCGAAGCGCTCGGCAAGGATTTCCGCATCTTTGTCGGCCTCGAGGAGCTTTCCTACCCGATGATGGCGGTCGGCGCCTGCGGGCTGATGAATGCGGTCGGCAATCTGCAGCCAAAGCGGCTCGCCGACATGTGCGAGGCGATCTGGAAGAACGATCTCGCCGGGGCACGCAAGCTGCACGACGAGCTCTTGGAGTTGAACAAGGCCGTCTTCTTCGACACCAATCCGATCCCGATCAAATATATGGCCAAGCGCCTCGGGCTGATCGCCGAAAACGAACATCGCCTGCCGATGATGCCGGCCACCGCGGAGCTCGAGAAGAAGCTCGACGGCGTGCTGCAACGTTCCGGCTTACTGCGCTGACCCGATGCGTCTGGTCAGCTTCACCCATCTGGAACGTACGTCCTGGGGCATCGTCGAGGGCGACGGCATCGTCGATCTATCCAGGCATTTGCCGGAATTTCCACGCCTGATCGATCTCCTGCGCGCGGACGCCCTCGGCCGCCTCGCCGCCGTCGCCAAGGCCAAGCCCAATCTCGCGCTTTCCGACGTGACGCTGTTGCCCCCGGTGATCGGCGGCGAGAAGATTCTCTGCGTCGGCGTCAACTACGCCAACCGCAACGAAGAATACCGCGACGGCTCGGAGCTGCCCAAATATCCGAGCTTGTTCTATCGCGCGCCCGGCTCGCTGGTCGGCCATGGCACGCCGCTGGTACGGCCGCGGGTCTCCGAGCAGCTCGATTACGAGGGCGAGGTCGCCTTGGTGATCGGCAGGCA
>JAYUHJ010000270.1:0-1747 GCA_043767065.1 Hyphomicrobiales bacterium
CGCGGTCGGCAATTCGCGATCGCCCTCGATCGCCGGCACCGTGATCATGTCGAGGTCGTCGGAAGCCGTCGCGATCACGTTGCCGTAGAGCGATTTCAGCCGCTCGGCCTCCGAGACGCGGGCCGACAGCGCGCGGGCGAGGTCGAGGGTCAAATGCTGGCCGCCGACCGCGATCCCGTCGGTATGGACGCAGTCGCCGCCGGCGAAAACCGAAACGGTCGTGGTGCCCGCGCCGAAATCGATGCAGATGGCGCCGAGCTCCGCCTCGTCGGCTGTGAGCGATGAAAGCGCGGCCGCATAGGGTGCGGCGACCAGCCCTTCGACCGAGAGGTGGCAGCGCTCGACCAGGAACACGAGATTCTTCAGCGCCGGCCAGTCGGCCGTAACTACATGCAAGTCGACGGCAAGCACCTGGCCGATCATGCCGCGCGGATCGCGAATATGCGCGCTGCCGTCGAGCCCATAGCCGACCGGAAGCGAATGCAATACGGCGCGTTGGCGCGCCGACGAGCCCGGTTCAGGGCGAGTGTCCGGCGCGCCCATGTTTGAGTAGCCGCGCTGGCCGCTCGCTTCGCTCGCCAGCGCGGCGTCGCGCACCGAATGCAGGCTCGCGGCATCGAGCACGCGGCCGATATCGCCCTGATCGGCGGAAGCGCCCTGCAGGCGCACCGAGGCCGCAAAGGAGTCGCTGCCGAGCCGACCGCCGGAAACGCTGACCAGCACCGAAGCAATCTCGAGCCGGGCCATGTGCTCGGCTGCGTCCACCGCCCGCCGGATCGATTCTTCGGCCCGCGCCATGTCGGCAACCGCACCGCTCTTGATGCCGCGCGAGCTGGTGTGGCCGAAGCCGATCAGCTCGATTGAATGCGTACGGCCCCGCATCACGTCGCTGCCGCTGCGCGGGGTGAGCCGGGCAATGAGGCAGGCAATCTTGCTGGTGCCGATATCGAGGGCGGCTACGATTACGGGCCGCCTGGGAAGCGGACCCATGCGAGGAGCCAAGCCGCGCGCCATGAGTGAGCTCATATGTCGGACCCCGCGCGTTTGGGCGCCCGCGCCTTGAGCGCGGCGGCGCGAGCTTCGGCCACATCGTCGGACGGCCGCACTGTCACCCGGTCGGGTATTCTGAGATCGATCACTGCAACGTCACGCGAAAGGATTCTGGTTTCGCGGTCGAAGGCGACGAGCTTCGCCAGCGCCGCTTCGGCGTTTTCCTCCGGCAGCCGCACATCGACGCCATTCTTGAGCCGGATGTTCCAGCGCCGTTCGGCCACGAGTACGGCTGCGGCAAACTCCGATTGAATTTCCGGGACCCGCCCGACCAGCGCGAGGAAGTCAGCAGCGCGCTTCTCGGCACCTGCACCAACCACCAGCGGATAGTCGCGCAGCAGCGCGCGCGCGTCGGCGCCGATCACCGTGCCGTCGCGCGCGATGACCGAGAGCTTGCCGGCGCGTTGCCAGATCGCGAACGCGACCCGTTCCTCGATCGAGATTTCGAGCCGGCCCGGATAGAGCTTGCGCACCGTGGCTTCGGCGATCCAGGGGTTCTGCTTGAGCTGGGCGCGCGTCGCTTCCGCGTCGAGCAGAAGGAGCGAGGTGGTGGGCGTGATGCCCGCGGCGGCGAGCACTTCATCGCGCGTGATCTGCCGCGCGCCGGAAACTTCCACCGCCTCCAGGTCGAAGCCAGCCGCGTTGGCGGCGGCATCGCCGAGATCGCGGAGCGCCATATTGAAGCTTTGCAATTCCC
>JAYUHJ010000271.1:0-10035 GCA_043767065.1 Hyphomicrobiales bacterium
GCCAGAGCGTCTCGCCCTCGCGCGCTTCGACTTCGTTCCCGTCGAGCGTAAATTTGATCGGCTTTGTCATGGGCTTACCCTGTGGCTTGCCGCTCACCACGCCCGCAAGGGCTTGGCGAGATCATCGCGGAAATACTTGAAGACGCTTTGCAGCGGATTGGGCGCCGCCTGGCCGAGGCCGCAGATCGAAGCGTCGCGCATGGCGGTCGAGAGCTCGTTTAGCAGCGCCTCATTCCACGGGCCTTCTTGCATCAGCTTCACGGCCTTTTCGGTGCCCGCGCGGCAGGGCGTGCACTGGCCGCAGGATTCGTCCTCGAAGAAGCGCATCAGATTCAGCGCCACCGCCTTCATGTCGTCCTGGTCCGACAGAATGACGACCGCGTGCGAGCCGACGAAGCAGCCGTGCGGCTCGAGCTTGCCGAAATCGAGCGGCAGGTTTGCCATCGAGGCAGGGAGAATTCCACCCGAAGCGCCGCCGGGGAGATAACCTTTGAAAATGTGGCCAGGCGCCATGCCGCCGCAGAATTCGTCGATCAATTCTTGCGCGGTGATACCGGCCGGCGCGAGCTTGACGCCGGGCTCCTTAACGCGGCCCGACACCGAATAGGATCGGAAGCCCTTGCTGCCGTTCCGGCCTTGCGAGGTGAACCACTGCACGCCGCGCTCGATGATGTCGCGCACCCAAAACAGCGTCTCGACGTTCTGCTCCAGCGTCGGCTGGCCGAACAGGCCGACTTGCGCCACATAAGGCGGGCGATGGCGCGGCAGGCCGCGCTTGCCTTCGATCGATTCGATCATCGCCGATTCTTCGCCGCAGATATAAGCGCCGGCGCCGCGGCGCAGGTGCAGCTTCGTGTGCTTGGCGAGATCGGCCTTCTCGACCTTGGCGATCTCGTCGGCCAGCATCAGCCGCACTTCGGGATATTCGTCGCGGATATAGATGTAGGTCTCGCTCGCCTCCACGACCCAGGCCGCGATCAGCATGCCCTCGATGAAACGGTGCGGATCCTGCTCAAGGTAATGCCGGTCCTTGAAGGTGCCGGGCTCGCCCTCGTCGGCATTGACCGCGAACATGCGCGGCGCCGGCTCGGCGCGCACCAGATTCCATTTGCGCCCCGTAGGAAATCCGGCGCCGCCCAGGCCGCGCAATCCCGCTTCGTCCACGGCCTTGATCGTTTCCTCGCGCGTGCGCCGGCCTTCGAGACAATCCTTCAGAAGCTTGTAGCCACCGTCCTTCTGATACGCGGCGAAATCCTTCGGAGTCTTGTAAGCATGGGCGTGCGCGGCGTGCTTGGTTGCGTCTGCGACCTTGTTGGTGTCAGCGCGCATCACTTGCACATGGCCGACGGCGGCGATCGGCGCGCGATCGCAGGCGCCCATGCAGGGCGCGCGCACGACGCGCACATTCGGTCCAAGTTTTTTGGGAAGCTCCACCAGAAGATTCTCGCCGCCCAGCATTGCGCAGGAAAGTGAATCGCAAACCCGCACGGTGACGGTCGGCGGCGGCGTCTCGCCCTCCTTCACCACGTCGAAATGCGCGTAGAACGTCGCGACTTCGTAGACTTCCGTGAGCGCAAGCTTCATCTCGGCGGCAAGCGCCGCGAGATGCGCCGCCGACAAATGTCCGTAGCGGTCTTGGACGAGGTGTAGGTGCTCGATCAGAAGATCGCGCCGCCGCGGCCGCTCGCCCAAGAGGACCAGTACTTCTTCGAGCGCGCGCGGCTCGACCTGACGGCCCTTCGGCGTCCGGCGCGGCCGGCGACGCTGCCGGATCTCGCCTTCCGTCGTGGTTCCTGACGAATTCGTCACGGCCATTCTCACCCTGCCGAGCCCATTGAGAGCGGCCCGGAGCCCCGAACAATGGTCTCCTTCCAATCTAACGATTGAAATCCTCTATCGACCGGGCTATTTGCTTGGGAAACAGGCCATTCACGGCCTGGGGATCATAGATTTGATCGATAAACTCGAATACCTCCTGGCGCTGGCCCGCGAGCACCATTTCGGCCGCGCGGCCGAGACTTGCGGGGTGACCCAGCCGACGCTCTCGGCCGGCATCAAGCAGCTGGAATCCTCGCTCGGCGTGCTTCTGGTGCAGCGCGGCTCCCGCTTCATCGGCTTCACGCCGGAAGGCGAGCGCACGCTCGATTGGGCGCGCCGCATCGTCGGCGACACGCGGGCCATGCGCCAGGAAATGTCGGCGCTCCAGCACGGCTTGAGCGGGCGGCTCCGCATCGCCGCGATCCCCACCACGCTCGCCATGGTCGCCGGCCTGACGACGCCGTTCCGCGCGCGGCATCCCGGCGTGCGCTTCACCATTCTCTCGCGCACCTCGATCGAGATTCTGGCGCTGCTCGAGAATCTCGAGGTCGATGCCGGCATCACCTATCTCGACAACGAGCCGCTCGGCCGCGTGCTCGCTGTCCCGCTCTATCAGGAGGAATATCGCCTGATCACCGCGGCCGACTCGCCGCTCGGCAATCGCAACGAAGTCCGCTGGGCCGAAGTCGCGGAGGTTCCGCTCTGCCTGCTCACGCCCGACATGCAGAACCGGCGCATCATCGAGCAATTGCTGCGCTCGGCCGGCGGCGATCCGCAGCCGACGCTGGAATCCAATTCCATGATCGTGCTGTTCGCCCACGTGCGCACCGGACGCTGGGCGAGCGTGATGCCGGCCAAGCTCGCCGAGACCCTGGGGCTTACGGATACGATCCGCGCGATTCCGATCGTCGATCCCGAGGCGGCGCATACGATCGGGCTCGTGGTGCCCGCGCGCGAGCCGATGACGCCCTTGAACGCGGCGCTGGTCGCCGAAGCGCGCCGGCTCGCGGCGACGCTCGACGCGTGAGCCGGCTTAGAACAAGCCGACGATCTTCCCGTCGGGCGAAACGTCGATACTGTCGGCGGCCGGCACCCTGGGCAGGCCCGGCATCGTCATGATGTCCCCGCAGATCGCGACCACGAACTCGGCCCCGGCCGAGAGCCGCACCTCGCGCACATTCACGATGTGATCGCTGGGCGCGCCCTTGGAATCCGCGTTGGTCGAGAAGCTGTATTGCGTCTTGGCGATGCAGATCGGCGCCTTGCCGTAACCCATGGCCTCGAAGCTCGCGAGCTGATCGCGCACCGATTTGTCGGCGGCGATGTCCTTGGCGCGATAGATTTCCTTGGCGATGGTGCGGATTTTCTCCAAGAGTGGCATGTCGTCGGGATACAAGAGCTTGAGCTTGCTCTTCCCCGAGTCGATCGCCTTTACCACCGCGCGCGCGACGTCGGCGGCGCCCTCGCCGCCCATGGCCCAATGATCGGCCATCAACGCCTCGACGCCCATCGCCTTGCACTTCTCCTTGACCAGTGCGATCTCAGCTTCGGTATCGGCGCTGAAGCGATTGATCGAGACCACCGGCACCACGCCGAACTTCTGCATGTTCTCGACGTGGCGCTGGAGATTCGCCATGCCGGCCTCGAGCGCCTTCAAGTTCTCGTTCTTCAACTCGTCTTTCTTCACTCCGCCATGCATCTTGAGCGCGCGGATGGTGGCCACCAGCACCACGCAATCGGGCGACAGCCCGGTCTTGCGGCACTTGATATCCATGAACTTCTCGCCGCCGAGATCGGCGCCGAATCCGGCTTCCGTCACCACGTAATCGGCGAGCTTCAGCGCGGTCGTGGTCGCCAGCACCGAATTGCAGCCATGTGCGATATTGGCGAACGGTCCGCCATGGATGAAGGCCGGCGTGCCTTCGAGCGTCTGCACCAGATTGGGCGAGAGCGCTTCTTTCAGCAACACGGTCATGGCGCCGTGCGCCTTGAGGTCGCTGGCGCGCACCGGTTTGCGGTCGCGCGTGTAGCCGACGATGATGCTGCCAAGCCGCTTCTTGAGGTCATCGAGGTCGCTGGCGAGGCAGAAGATCGCCATCACTTCGGAGGCCACCGTGATGTCGAAGCCCGCCTCGCGCGGATAGCCGTTGGCGACGCCGCCGAGCGAGCAGACGATCTCGCGCAGCGCACGATCGTTCATGTCCATCACGCGGCGCCACGCGACGCGGCGCAAGTCGATGCCAAGCTCGTTGCCCCAATAGATGTGATTATCGATCAGCGCCGACAACAGATTGTGCGCGGACGTGATGGCGTGGAAATCGCCGGTGAAATGGAGATTGATGTCCTCCATCGGCACGACTTGCGCGTAGCCGCCGCCCGCCGCGCCGCCCTTCATGCCGAACGACGGCCCGAGCGACGGCTCGCGCAGGCACAGCATCGCCTTCTTGCCGATATGATTGAGCGCGTCGGTGAGCCCGACCGTGGTCGTGGTCTTGCCTTCGCCCGCCGGCGTCGGCGTGATCGCCGTGACCAGGATCAGTTTCCCGTTCGGCTTGCTCTTCAGCGACTTGATGAATTCCATGGAGAGCTTGGCCTTGTAGTGGCCATAGGGCTCCAGATTCTCGGCCGGGATCCCGAGTCGCCCCTTGGCGAGCTCCATGATCGGCCGCTTCTTGGCGGCCTGGGCGATTTCGATGTCGGATTTGGGCTGTTTGTGTTGCGAGGCGAGCATACGCGAACCTTGTGAGAGGTGATTGAGCGTTCAGGCGAGACGGGTGCCGGTCTTGATCCCGGCAGCCGCGGCGAATTCGGCGCCACTGATTTTTGCGCCATCCGCGGGCCGCACACGAAGAACACGGATGCGGCCGTCGGCGCAAGCGATGGTGAAACTTTCGGAATCGATCTCGACGATCTCGCCCATCTTCCCACCGATGCCGTTGGGCTGACGCGCGGGCAGCGGTTTGGCGTCGAACACTTGTAGCTTGGCGCCGTTGTGCGTAGTCCAAGCGCCGGGCTGTGGGTTGCAGCCCCGGATCAGATTGTAAATCTGCGCCCACGGCTTGGCCCAATCGATGCGCGCATTGTCGCCGGCGCACCAGCCTTCGTAGCTGGCCTTCGTATCGTCCTGCTTGGTGCGCGGCGCCGTGCCCGCCTTCACCAGATCGATCGCTTCGAGCATCGCTGCAACGCCCATCGGGAACAGGCGATCGAAATAGATCGAGCCGAGCGTGTCGTCGGGACCGACCGGCGTCTTCTTCTGCAGAAGAATGTCGCCGGTATCGAGCCCATTGTCGGGCCAGAAGATCGAGAGCCCGGTCTCGGTCTCGCCCTTGATGATCGGCCAGTTGATCGAGCTCGGTCCGCGGAATTTCGGCAACAGCGACGGGTGGTACTGGATCGAGCCCTTGGTCGGAATCCTCAGAAACTCCTCCGGCACGAACAGCGTCACGTATGCCATGACCTGGAGATCGGGCTTGAGCGCCTTGAACTCGTCCCATACCTCGGGCTTCCGATACGACGCGGGCTGCAGCACCTGCAGCTTCGCCGCCAGCGCAGCTTCCTTCAGCGGATCGATCTTCTGTCCCGGCTTTTCTGGGGCGGCATAGACGGCAATCACGTTGTCGCCGCGCTTCAAAAGCGCGTCGAGCACCGCTTTGCCGAAGGCCTGCTGGCCGTGAACTACGATGCGCATCGAACCCTGCCCCTTCAACTTTTCACCTCTCCCCAGCGGGGAGAGGTCGGCGAGGCGCGAAGCGCCGAGCCGGGTGAGGGGGATCGCACCCCTCGGTTCATCCGATCCCCCTCAGCCGACCTCGCTTCGCTCGGTCGACCTCTCCCCCAAGGGGAGAGGTGAAGGGGACTACTCACGCTGCTTCCGCTCGCGACTTGTCCTCGGCCGTGACCGCGCCCGAGCTCTTGATCTCGGCGATTTCCTTGGCCGAAAAGCCGAGCAGCTTCAGAACCTCTTCGGTGTGCTCGCCCAGCAGCGGCGAACGCGTCACCTCGGTGATGCTATCGGACATCTTCACCGGATTGCCGACCGTCAGATACTTGCCGCGCGTCGGATGATCGACCTCGACCACGGTGCCGGTCTGGCGCAGCGACGGCTCCTCGGCGATCTCCTTCATCGACAGGATCGGGCCCACCGGAATATCGACCGCGTTGCAGATTTCCATCACCTCGAACTTGGTCTTGGTCATGGTCCACTGCTCGATCGTCTCGAAAATGTGCTTCAGCCGCGGCAGCCGCGCCGGCGGCTTGGCGTAGTCCGGATCGGTCTTCCATTCCGGCTTGCCGATGATGTCGCAGATTTTCTCCCATACCGGCGCCTGGGTGATGAAATAAATGTAGGCGTCGGGATCGGTCTCCCAGCCCTTGCACTTCAGGATCCAGCCCGGCTGGCCGCCGCCCGAGTCGTTGCCGGAGCGCGGCACTGCTTTCCCGAACGGGATGCCTTCCGCAAATTGCCGGTACTCCGGGAGCGGGCCGTGCGCCAAGCGCTGCTGATCGCGCAGCTTCACGCGGGCGAGATTGAGTACGCCGTCCTGCATAGCGGTGAGCACCTTCTGGCCGCGGCCAGTGCGATCGCGCTGAATGAGGGCGCACGTAATGCCGAACGCCAGGTGCAAGCCGGTGCCGGAGTCGCCGATCTGTGCGCCGGTCACCAGCGGCGGCCCCTCGCGGAAGCCGGTGGTTGACGCGGCGCCGCCGGCGCATTGCGCGACGTTTTCGTAGACCTTGCAGTCCTCGTATGGCCCCGGGCCGAAGCCTTTCACAGAGGCTACGATCATGCGCGGGTTGAGCTTGTGGATGTGCTCCCAGGTGAAGCCCATGCGGTCGAGCGCGCCGGGCGCGAAGTTTTCCACCAGCACGTCGCAGTACTTGATCAGCCGCTCGATGATCTCCTTGCCCTTGCCGTGCTTGGAGTCGATCGTGATCGAGCGCTTGTTGCCGTTGAGCATCGTGAAATAGAGGCTGTCGGCCCCCTTCACGTCGCGCAATTGGCCGCGCGTGATGTCGCCGACGCCGGGCCGCTCGATCTTGATCACGTCGGCGCCCATGAAGGCGAGCAACTGCGTGCAGGTCGGGCCCGACTGCACATGCGTGAAGTCGAGGATCTTCACGCCGTCGAGCGCCTTGCCGGCCGCGCCCCAGGGTTTGCTGGAAGGTCTCGGCAAGCCATTGCCCGAAGCCGCGCGCTTGGGCGCCGGCTTCTTCGATTTCTTGCTTTTCTTGCGCGTGGCCATGACTCTGTCTCCAGAAATACTGATCTGATCGGTTGCTGCTGGCGGCCGGGGGCAAATTTCCCAGCCTGCCGTTTCGACTTATTTCTTCTTCACCACGCTTTGCGGGTTGAGATTGCCGATGCGACCGCTCTCGCTGCCGGCCGCCGGGTCAATCACCGCGTTGATGAGGGTCGGCTTGCCCGAGTCCATGGCAGCGTCGACGGCGCGCTTCAGCTCGTCGGGCGTTGTCACAGAGACGCCTACGCCGCCGAAGGCTTCCATCATCTTGTCGTAGCGCGCGTCTTTGACGAAGACGGTCGTCGCAGGGTCCGAACCGCCCGTCGGATTGACGTCGGTTCCGCGATAGATGCCGTTATTGTTGAAGACGACGATGCAGACCGGCAGCTTGTACCGGCAGATCGTCTCCACTTCCATGCCGGAGAAGCCGAAGGCGCTGTCGCCTTCGACCGCGAGCACGGGTTTGCCGGTCTCGACCGCGGCCCCGACGGCATAGCCCATGCCGATGCCCATGATGCCCCAAGTACCGACGTCGAGGCGCTTGCGCGGCTTGTACATGTCGATGACGCCGCGCGCGAGATCGAGCGTGTTGGCGCCCTCGTTGACGAGAATGGCATCGGGCCGTTCTTTAATGACGGTGCGCAGTGCACCGAGCGCGCCGTGGAAGTCCATCGGCGCCGTGTTCTTCATCAGCCTCGGCGCCATCTTGGCGATGTTTTCTTCCCTTTTCGCTTTGACGGCACCAGTCCAGTCAGCCGGTGGAGCCGGCCACTTGCCGTCCATGCCATCAAGAAGAGCCGAGACGCAGGAGCCGATATCGCCGACCACAGGAGCGACGATCTCGACGTTGCTGTCCATCTCCTTGGGCTCGATATCGATCTGGATGAACTTCTTCGATCCGGGTTCACCCCAGGTTTTGCCCTTGCCGTGCGATAGCAACCAGTTGAGGCGTGCGCCGATCAGCATGACAACATCGGAGTCCTTCAGCACCGTCGAGCGCGCAGCGCCCGCGCACTGCGGATGCGTGTCGGGCAGCAGGCCCTTCGCCATGCTCATCGGCAAGAACGGAACGCCGCTCTTTTCGACCAGCGCGCGGATCTGGTCATCGGCCTGCGCGTAGGCCGCGCCTTTGCCGAGGATGATCAGTGGACGCTTGGCGCTCTTCAGGACATCGAGCGCACGCTTGACGGCAGACGGCGCAGGAATCTGGGCCGGTGCTGCATCGATGACCTTGACGAGCGACTTCTGTCCAGCGTCAGCGTTCATGACTTGAGAGAAAAATTTGGCCGGCAGATCGAGATAGACGCCGCCTGGACGCCCGGAGACGGCCGCGCGGATCGCGCGCGCGACACCGATGCCGATGTCTGCGGCGTGAAGCACGCGGAATGCCGCCTTGCAGAGGGGCTTTGCGATCGCGAGTTGGTCCATCTCTTCGTAGTCGCCCTGCTGCAGGTCGACGATCTCACGCTCGGACGAGCCGGAGATCAGGATCATCGGGAAGCAGTTGGTCGTGGCATTGGCCAGCGCAGTCAGACCGTTGAGAAAGCCGGGAGCCGACACCGTGAGGCAGACGCCGGGCTTCTTCGTCAGGAAGCCGGCGATGGCCGCGGCATTGCCCGCGTGCTGCTCGTGCCGGAACGAGATGACGCGAATGCCTTCTGCCTGCGCCATGCGGCCGAAGTCCGTGATCGGAATGCCGGGCACGCCGTAGATCGTGTTGATGCCGTTGAGCTTGAGCGCGTCGATGACGAGGTGAAAGCCATCCGTCAGCTCCTGCTCTGCTTTGGCTGCATTTGCATCCATGCTCACGGCTGCCTCGGCCATGGCGTCCTCCCGATTCAATCCAAATAGTCGGCGTATTTCGCCACGTGCTCCGCGAGCCCGAGCGCGTGATCGCGCACCAGCGCCTCAGCGCGCTCGGTGTCGCGCTGCTCCAACGCATGGATGATGTTCATGTGATCGCGGATCGAGCGGTCGGCGCGATCCTGCTCGCCGATGGTCTTTCGGCGGATCATGCGCATATGGGTGAAGAGATTTTCGGCCAGATCCATCAGCACGCGATTGCGGCTCATGCGGATGATGGCTTGGTGGAACTCGATGTTCACCTCGGAATATTCGTCGAGCTTGGCATGTAGCGTGCCGTTCTCGAACTTGGCGAACATGGTCTTGAGCTGCGCGATTTCCTCGTCGCGCGCGTGCTTGGTGATCAGGCGGGCCGCCATGCTCTCGAGCGCGGCCCAGGCGGTGATCAGCTCGATCACGTCTTGCTTGGTCTTGCGTACCACGTAGACGCCGCGCCGCGGCACCGAGCGCACGAAGCCCTCGCACTCGAGCTGCGCCATGGCTTCGCGAACCGGGGTCCGCGAAATTCCGAGATCCTGCGCCAGCCGCCGCTCGTCGAGCCGCACCTCGCCGTCGCCGTCGTAGACGTCGAGCGAGACGATGACGTCCTTCAGCGCCGCATAGGCGCGATCCTTGAAGGTGGACGTATCCTCGAGCGGCGCCACGGCGACGCGCGCCGCGGGTGAAGAGACTTCACTCATGGCCGTACCCCCATGGTCCGGCGTACTGGTATACATAATTCCTTATATAGCACAGGCCTTCCCCCTTCAAATCTAGGCCGTCGCCATGGCCCGGACCCGCGCCCAGGCCGTGCTCAGCAGCGACCAGAACAGCGCGATGAGCCCGAGCGCCATGATCGTGCCCACGAGCCCGTTCGACCAAAACACGGCGAGCGAGCCCTGCGAGCCCAAGAGCGACTGGCGGAACGACTCCTCGGCTTTGTCGCCGAGCACGATCGCCAGCACCAGCGGCGCCAGCGGGTAATTGCACTTCTTCAGCACGTACCCGATCACGCCGAACACCAGCATCATGACGACGTCGAACGTCGAGTTGTTCACCGTGTAGGCGCCGATCGCGCACACCACGAGAATGACCGGCGCGATGATGCTGAAAGGAATACGCAGGATCGCCG
>JAYUHJ010000272.1:0-1744 GCA_043767065.1 Hyphomicrobiales bacterium
GACGATCTGCTGGGCTATCGCCCTGTAGTGAAGATCGAGATGGCGTTCGTTCACGTAGATCGGGTGATCCGTGTCCCAATAGGCCGCCCAGTCGTGCCCACTCCGGCTCATGTCGGTTTCGCCCCGCCGCCTGCGTCGTCCCATTGCGGCCGCGATGCGCTCGCCCGGCGGGCGGGCGCGCGGTCGAACCAAGCGCCGACCAGGCGCTCGACGGGCGCCATGCGGCTGTAGCCGTATCTTGCGGCGGTCATCGAGAGTGAATCCTGTCAGCCGACGATCATTCGCGGCTCATCCGCCTTTGGAGGCGACGGTTCCGCGCGGGTAAGGGGTGACGACAGGCGGCATCTCGGCCACCGCATCGTGCGCCTCCGTCGTCGCGACAATATAGACCGGCCATTTTCGTGTCTGGCGCAGGATGCGGCCGACATATTCGCCGACGATACCGAGCACGAGAAATTGCACGGCGGCGAGAATGGCGATCGTCGCCATGATCGAGGGCCAACCTGCCATCGTGTGGTCGACCCACAGGAAGCTGACCAGCGAATACACGAGAAGCAACAGCCCAAGGGAAGCGAAGATCAGCGACAGATAGATCGCGATCCGCAACGGACGAATACTGTGCGCCACGATACCCGTGACCGCGAAATCGACTATCCTGCCGAGCGGCTGCATCACCTCGTCGAGGCGCGCAGCCATCTTTGCCAAGTTGCGCGCCTCGTTATAGGCCGGCAGAACGATTGAGAATTCGAGTAGAACGGTGCTCACAGGGCCCTTCCTTCGGTTATTCTCGCCGATGGCCGGAGGGGGGTCAACGCGCGCTCAGCGCGCCGAATGCCCTGATCGTGGCGCCGCGGCCTTCGGGGGTCGTCGTGATTTCCATATGATTGAGATTCGGCATGAGCTCGACCAGAATATCTTGCCGTAGTGCCATAAAGACGGGCGGGCACTGGTCAGCACGAAATAATTCGTCGTTCGCTCGCCGAACCACGTGCGGCGGTTCCACGCCAGCTTCGGCTATCAGGCCAAGAACTGGAGCAAGAGCAGACGCGTAGTCGCCAAGGTCGAGTGGCACCCGGGCGAGCTTTATCCAACTGTCGGCTTCATCGTCACCAACATGACGAGACCGGCGGAGCGGGTCGTCGCCTTCTACAATCAGGGCGGCATGCGGAGCAGTGGATCAAGGAAGGCAAGAACGCTATCAAGTGGACACGGCTATCATGCTGCTCGTATGCCGCCAGCGCTGTGCGGCTTCAGCTTCATGCGCTGGCCTACAGTCTCACCAGCTTCATGCGATCGCCGGCCTTGCCGGAGGCGGTCAAGCAGTGGTCGCTGACGAGCCTGCGGGAAAAACTCGTGAAGCCTTGTCCCCGCGAAGGCGGGGATCGGCGCCAAGGTCGTGCGCCATGGCTGCTACGTCGTCTTCCAGATGGCCGAGGTCGCGGTGCCGAGGAAATTGTTTGAGAAAATTCTGCGGCTGATTGCCGGACTTCGACCAAGACCGGCCCCAGCATAGGAAGCGGGATGGTCGGATGCGTCATCACGACGGGAGGAGTGTGTCTGAATGACGAGTAAAAAGCACCAAATCGGCGGATCAAACGTCGTTTAGGACGCCGGGGACGACGGAAACGCTGGGAGCGCTGCGCAGCCCGCCTGTGGCTTCCGGGGAATCCCGCCGTCTGTTATCGTCTACGTCGTTCCAGAGTTCATCTGGGGAATGTCGGTTAGGACCAAACGAACGGAGCGG
>JAYUHJ010000273.1:0-4234 GCA_043767065.1 Hyphomicrobiales bacterium
CTGGACCGAAGCGCGTACTGCGCTTGGTCTGCGGATCATCCATATCGCGCTGCATCCGCCCAAGCGCGTGAAGGACATCCCGCTGCAGATCGCTCCGCAGTTCTACGACAATCTTCCGATCCACGAGCGCTTGCGTGGAAGCGCCAACGAGATCGTGACCAACAACCTGCGCACCAGCCTGATCCGCATGCGCGAGGAATTCGAGGGGTGTGCGGATGTCACAGCGCTAGTGAATGTGCTCGGGGTCGCGGCCGGCGGCGACGTGGCCCGCCGCGGCGCATAGGCACCACGTGGTCGACCGGCTGAGTGCGACGCCCCTCATCGCGCTCGACGCGGTCGTAGCCGATACGGAAACCACGGACCTGGAGCCAGCGCGGGCGCGCATCGTCGAGATCGCCGGGGTCAGGCTGCACGACGGCAGGCTCGACGCATCGAATCCCTACCGCACGCTGGTGGACCCGGGTGAAGCGATCCCGGCGCTGGCCACGAAAATCCACGGCATCGATGCGAAAATGGTCGCAGGCAGCCCGCGGTTTCCCGCGGCATGGCAGGGCTTCGTCGCATTCGCCGGCGAGGCGGTGCT
Organism: Hyphomicrobiales bacterium; assembly: GCA_043767065.1. GTDB lineage: Bacteria > Pseudomonadota > Alphaproteobacteria > Rhizobiales > Xanthobacteraceae > JAHFPN01. The sequence continues at coordinate 584 of JAYUHJ010000273.1, forward strand.
GATCGGTCACCACACGGGCTATGATCTTGCGGTGATTGCACGCGAATGCGCGCGCGCCGGTGTCGCCTTCGATCCGCCGCGTTCGCTTTGCGTGCGCGTACTCGCCGAAGCGGTACGGCCCGACCTTCCAGGCTATTCGCTCGAGCAGTTGGCCGAATGGCTCGGCGTGAAGATCGAGAAACGCCATTCGGCGCTCGGCGATGCGCGTGCGACGGCCGAGATTTTCCTGAAGCTCATCCCGATCTTGCGTGAGCGCGGCGTCCGTACGCTCGCGGAGGCCGAGGCCGCGATCTACTCGCTATCCAACGTGCTCGCGGAGCATCAGCGTGCCGGCTGGCACGAGCCGGCCCAGGCGCCCTCGCGCGCGGCGAGTGAGCGCACACTGGCGGGGATCGATTCCTATCCCTACCGCCATCGCCTGCGAGATGTGATGTCGAAGCCGCCGGTGTTCGTGCCGCCATCGACGTCTTTCGCGGATGCGCTCAAGCTTCTGATGCAGCGAAAAATCAGCTCCGTGTTCGTGCCGCCGGCCGGCGCCGGGACGGATGGCCCGCACCGCGCGGCGCAATGCGGAATCGTGACCGAGCGCGATCTTCTGCGTGTGCTCGAATCCAACGGCGCCGCGGCGCTTAGCAACGAAGTCGGCGCCATCGCAAGCCGGCCGCTCGCGGCTGTACCCGCCGATGCGTTCGTTTACCGCGCGATCGGCCGCATGGACCGGCTCAACGTGCGCCACCTCGGCGTCGTCGACGAGAAGGGTATCGTGGTCGGAGCGCTCTCGGCGCGCCAGCTCCTGCGCATGCGGGCGCAGGACGCGGTCGATCTCGACGATGCAATCGACGAGGCCCAGGACGTTCACGTGCTCGGCGCCGCCTGGGCGAAACTGCCGGCCGTCGCGCGCGGACTCCTGGACGAAGGCGTCGAGGCGCGCGCGGTCGCGGCGGTGATTTCGCACGAGCTTGCCGGGCTTACGCGCCGCGCGGCCGAGATCGGCGAGGTGCGTATGCGCGAAGCCGGCCGCGGGGCGCCGCCGCAGCCTTATGCGTTTCTGGTGCTGGGCTCGGCCGGCCGTGAGGAGAGTCTGCTCGCCATGGATCAGGACAACGCCATCGTGTTCGCCGAGGGCGCGCCCGGCGGGCCGGAGGATAAGTGGTTCGCCGAGCTCGGCACGCATGTGGCCGACATCCTGCACGAGGTAGGCGTGCCCTATTGCCAGGGCGGAGTGATGGCGAAGAACGCGCAATGGCGCGGAAGTGCCACGGCCTGGCGCGAGCGGATCAATGACTGGGTTGGCCGCTCGCGGCCTGAGGATCTGCTTTCGGTCGATATCTTCTTCGATTTCCGCGCCGTGCACGGCGACGGTGCATTGGCGGCGGAGCTGTGGAGCTTCGCCTATGCGCAGGCCGGCGAGCGCATCGATTTCCTGAAGCTCTTGGCCGAAGCGGACGGGGCGATCGCGCCGCCGATCGGCTGGTTCGGGGTCCGCACCGAGAACGGCCGGATCGACCTCAAGCGGGGTGGGCTTTTTCAGGTGGTCCGGTCCGCTCGGGTGCTCGCGATCCGCTTCGGCATTGCCGAACATTCGACGCGGGCGCGGCTCCTCGGCGTCAAGGCGCAGAAGCCCAATGCCGAGGGCGATCTCGACGCAATGATCGAGGCGCACGCGGTGCTGCTTTCGTCCGTGCTCGAGCAGCAACTCGTCGATATCGCCGCGGGCCGCCCGCCGTCGAACAAGGTCGAGTGGAAGCGGCTGTCGCGCGCCGAACAGCAACGGCTAAAGGATGCGTTGCGATCGTCCGCGCTCGCAGACGAGATGTTGCACGACCTGCTTGTGTGAGCAGGCCGGCCGGCTAGATTCGGCTGAACAGAATTTCCAGCAGCGCGGGAGGCGAGCATGTTGAAGGAATTCCGTGACTTCGCGATGAAGGGCAACGTGGTCGATCTCGCCATCGGCGTGATCATCGGCGCGGCTTTCGGCAAGATCGTCGAGTCGCTGGTCGGCGACATGTTCATGCCACTGCTTAGCGCGATTGCCGGCGGGGTCGACTTCTCCAATTATTTCGTAGGCCTTTCCTCGAAAGTATCTGCGGATACGCTGGTCGAGGCGAAGAAGCAGGGCGCGGTACTGGCGTGGGGCAATTTTCTCACCATCGCCCTCAATTTCGCGATCATCGCTTTCGTTCTGTTTCTGGCCGTGAAAGCGATCAACCGCATGAAGAAGAAGGAGGAGGCGAAGATGGCGCCGACGCCGGCCGAGGTGCAGCTGCTCACCGAGATCCGCGATCTACTGAAGCAGCGCGGCTAACTTCTGGGCCGGCTATTGGTTTGACGGGCTCGGCTGTTCGGCGCATGGAAGCGCCACCCGCCATGGCCGATCCATCCGCCGCGCCGCATTCCACAACGCGCCTGATCGCAGTCCTGCGTACGCTCGCCGCCGCAGCGGCCGGTGGGGCCCTGTTCGCCGCGACCGGTCTGCCGGCGGCTTGGCTTTCCGGGGCGCTCACCGTGGTCGCGGTGCTCGCTATGTTCGGCACCGACGTTGCCGTGACCAAAGGTGTACGCGGCGCGGCGTTCATCGCGCTCGGCATCATGATGGGCGCGGCGGTGACCCCCGAAACGCTCAGCGGCATGCGCAACTGGCCCATCAGCATTGCGGTGCTGGTGCTGTCGGTGGCGGCGACCATGGCGGCAGTCACCTTCTACTTGCGCCATTTCGCCGGATGGGACGGCCGCACCGCGTTCTACGCCTCAGCGCCCGGCGCACTTTCGACGGCGCTGGTGCTGGCCACGCAAGACGGCGCCGACGTGCGGCGCGTGGCCTTCGCCCAGGCCATTCGGCTGTTCATCATCGTCGCGCTGTTGCCCGGAGCGCTCGTGTCGTTCGGATTATCCGTGGCAGTGCCGTTGCCGGTGCGGCCGCCGCTGCCGGGCTCGATCGGCATCGGCACGGCCGGCGAGCTCGCGCTCATGGCGGTCACCGGGATCATCGGCGGTCTGGCTGCCGACCGGGCGAAGGTGCCGGGCGGGCTCCTGTTCGGCGCGATGTTCGCAAGCGCGATCCTGCACGCCAGCGGGCTGGTCACCGCGCTGCTGCCGGACTATGTGCTGATCCCCGCTTTCATCGCGCTCGGCGCCTCGGTCGGTTCGCGCTTCGCCGGGAGCGATCTCTCTACTCTCAAGCACTTCCTGCTCGCTTCGCTCGGCGCGTTCGTGGTGGCCTCGAGCGTGGCGCTCGCGTTCGCGTTGCTGGCGGCGGCGCTATCGGGCGAGGGTGTCGGCAAGGTGATCGTGGCGTTTGCACCCGGCGGCGTCGAGGCGATGAGCGCGCTCGCTTTTGTGATCGGGCTCGATCCGGCCTTCGTGGCTGCGCATCACATCGTGCGCTTTCTCCTGATCGGGCTCCTGCTGCCGTTCGCGGCCAGACTCCTGTTTGGCCCCGCGCCGGCGCCGAGCGACCCGGCCAGCTAAAAAACGAAGCGGCCGGCGCGAGGCCGGCCGCAAGCAGAAATTCTGCGATGACGCTCAGGCGACGGACGCGTCGCGCCGTTCGTCTTACTTCTTGTCCTTCTTGTCCTTCTTGTCCTTCTTGTCCTTCTTGTCCTTCTTGTCCTTCTTGTCCTTCTTGTCCTTCTTGTCCTTCTTGTCCTTCTT
>JAYUHJ010000274.1:0-1737 GCA_043767065.1 Hyphomicrobiales bacterium
TTGGTGTCAGCCGGCATGGGCACCACGCGCAGAGTGGCGTGACGGTTGTCGGGCAGTTTTTCGTTTTGCATGGGGCCTCCTGATCTGCTGATGGAATTATTCCGCGGCGCGTGCGTGCGCGCGCAGACCGAGTTGCAGAATGTACTGGATAAAGTCCTTGTAACCGATACCGGCCTTTTTCGCCGAGAGCGTTGAGTCTTCATCGCGCGCGATGCCGGGGTTGGGGTTGGCTTCAAGCACGTACATTTCGCCCGCTGGCGTAAGACGCAGGTCGATGCGCGCGTAGCCGCTGAGTTCGAGGATACGATAGATGCGTTTGCACAGCTTCACCACGCGTTCCGCCACGCCGTCCGGCAGATCGACGGCGAACTGGTAGTCGATGCCCCAGCGCTCACGGTACTTCGAATCCCACTTTACCTTATATGTTGCCATGCGCGGCGCGCCCTCGGCGGCCTGCCGGAAGGCGAGTTCGCGGATCGGCAACACTTTAAGCTGGTTGTTGCCGAGCACGGTGACGTACAGCTCGCGTCCGTCGATGTACTGTTCGGCGATGGCGTCGCCCTGGAATTTTTCGTGAATCAGCGTCACGCGTTCACGCAGTTGATCGGCGTTTTCCACATACGAGGCCTGGGCGATGCCGACTGAACCTTCCTCGGTGAGCGACTTCACGATCACCGGGTAACGCAGCGAACGCGGCGGCCGCACCGGGCGGCCAACTGCAAACACGGCGAACTCCGGCACCGCAATGCGGTGATAGGCGAGCAGTTTCTTGGACAGGGCCTTGTCGCGCGCCAGCAGCAGGCCACGCGGGTTGCAGCCGGTGTAGGGAATTTTCATCATGGCGAGATAACTCACCATGTAGTAGTCGAAAGCGCTGACCCCGGCGAAATCCTCGGCCAGGTTGAAGGCGATGTGCGGCTTCCACTCCTCAATGGTCTTGCGCACAGGCGCCAGATCGTCGTACACGCCGACCACGCGCACCTCGTCGACATCCTCAACGCCACCGCTCAGGGCCAGCTGCGCAGCATCATTGAGCGGGTCGAGCGGCTGGAGGTCGAAAAGGGCGAGATCGCCGAGCAGATCAAGGAGGTCTTCGCCGAAGCCAAGGGCAATGGCTTTGACGTCAAGATCATCCGCAAGGTGGTTCGCATCCGCAAGCAGGACCGCGCCAAGCGTATGGAAGAGGAAGCCATCCTCGACCTCTATCTCTCGGCGATCGGGGAGATTTGAACCGCAAGCCGCCAGATCCTCGGGCGCAGGCCAAGCGGGCTGCGCTCAATGCGCTGAAACGCGCCCAGCGCGCGGCCGCGAAGGCCGGTGTCGAGCTCTCAGACTGGGAAGGCGAATTCCTCGGCAGCGTCACGGAGCGGGTGCAGACCTATGGCCGGGCGTTCGGCGATCCCGAGAAGGGCGCGCCGGGCCAGGCGCTCTCGGCGCTTCAGAACGTCAAGCTCAAGGAGATCATCGCCAAGGCCAAGGGCGAGCCGAAACGCCTGACCCGCAGCCGCCTCAGTCGGGACCGCCGGAAGGCGGCGGACTGAGAGAACAGACGCCGGCGTGCGATATCCTTGGGCGGACCGGTCTTGGGCAGCTTGGCGCCTCGAACCGCCCGTCGACGCGGCTTGTGGCGGATCATGCGGCCTCGACGGCGTCCTCAGAAACCTTGACCAGACCGTCCAGGCCCTGCTCACGGACCTTGCGGTAGAGGGTCGAGCGGCCGATGCCAAGACGCCGCGC
>JAYUHJ010000275.1:0-4216 GCA_043767065.1 Hyphomicrobiales bacterium
TGGAGGGCATCCGCGACGGCGGCGCCACCGCGGTGCTTGCCGCCTCGATTTTCCACTTCGGCGAATTCACCATCGCCGAGGCCAAGCGGCACATAGCCAAAGCCGGCCTCCCCGTGCGCCTCGATCCGTGATAGGGCCGCTCGCAACCATGGCCTTCACCCTGGAACAGCTTGCAAAAATCATCGCCGAGCGCGCGCGCTCCGGCGCGGGCAAGTCCTATACCAAGGAGCTGCTCGACGCCGGCGTCGAAAAATGCGCCAAGAAGCTCGGCGAAGAAGCGGTGGAAACGACGCTCGCCGCGGTCGGTGGCAAGCCCGAAGCGTTGGCCGCCGAGAGCGCCGATCTGCTCTATCATCTGCTCGTGCTGTTGCAGGCGCGCGGCGTTCCGCTTTCCGACGTACTCGCCGAACTCGAGCGGCGCACCGCGCGCTCGGGCCTCGAGGAAAAAGCGTCGCGCAGCAAGGGCTGAACGGGACCACGATGGAGCAGCGCACCGACGACAGGCTCTCGCCCTATCACGCCTTCTCGCGGGCCGAGTGGGCGGCGCGGCGCGAAGACACGCCGATGACGCTGAAGGCCGCCGAAGTCGCCAACCTCAAGGCCTTCAACGACCAGCTCTCGATGAACGAGGTGGAGGAGATTTATCTCCCGCTCTCGCGGCTGCTGTCGTTTTATGTCGGCGCGGCGCAAAAGCTTTTCCGCGACATGCGGCGCTTCCTTCGTACCGAGGACGTCAAGGTTCCCTATGTAATCGGCATCGGCGGCTCGGTCGCGGTCGGTAAGACGACGACCGCGCGCGTGCTGCAAGCGCTGCTCAGGCGCTGGCCCAACACGCCGAAAGTGGATCTCATCACCACCGACGGGTTCCTGCTCCCCAACGCTGTGCTCGAGCGCGAAGGCTTGATGGAGAAGAAGGGCTTTCCCGAGTCCTACGATCTGCCGGCGCTGTTGCGTTTCCTCACCGACGTCAAGGCCGGCCGCCGTCCGGCTCGCGCCCCGGTCTATAGCCACCACGTCTATGACGTGGTGCCGGGCGAGAGCGTGGAAATCGACCGGCCGGATATTCTGATCGTCGAAGGGCTGAACGTGCTGCAGGCCGGGCGGCTACCCAAAGACGGCAAGGCGATCCCGTTCGTTTCCGACTTCTTCGATTACTCGGTCTATCTCGATGCCGACGAGGCCGTGCTCGAGCGCTGGTACGTGGAGCGGTTTCTGCGGCTCTACGAGACCTCGTTCCGCGACCCAAAATCCTACTTCCACCGCTATTCGAAGCTCGACCAGAAACAGGCGATCGAGACCGCGATCTCGATCTGGACGCGGATCAACCTCGTCAATCTGCGCGAAAATATCCTGCCCACGCGCCAGCGCGCGAGCCTGATCCTGCGCAAAGGCGAAAACCACCTGGTCGACGAAGTAGCGCTCAGAAAGCTCTGAAATTCAGGCCGCGTGGCCGACCAGGGCGCCCGGTCGCGTGCCGCAAGTCTCGGCGATGATCTGATCGAGCCGCTCGCGGTCGATCGGCTTGACCAGGAACGCGTTCATTCCGGCTTCGCGGCAGGCTTCGTGATCTTCGACCGCTGCATTGGCGGTCAGCGCCACGATCGGAATCGTGCCGCCTTCGGCCGCACCCAGCGCGCGGATCTTCCGCGTCGCTTCGAGCCCGTCCATTCCGGGCAGATGCAGGTCCATGAGCACGAGGTCATAGGGCGCGCCCATGGCGTGCGCGGTCGCGACCGCGGTCAGCGCCGATACGCCGTCGGCGACGACGGTGGGCGCATGACCTAGCCGCGCGAGCATCGCCTGCGCGAGCAACGCATTGATCTGGTTGTCCTCGGCCACAAGTATCGCGAGGCGGCGGCCACCCGGCATTTCCGCGTCCGCCTCGGCGCCGCTTTGCGGCACCAGGGGGGGTGCCAGTTCCGGCGCCGTGAGCCGCGCCGCGAGGGTGGCGGCCCGAATTGGCTTCACCAGATAGCCGTCGAAGCCGGCTTCCTTGAGCGTCTCCAGCTCACCGCGCTCAGCCGGGCCGAGCAGCACATGGCGATGCTCGGAATGATCCTGGCTCAGGCGCGCCAGTTCCGCGGTCGCCTCCAGGCCGAAGGCGCGGTCGATGATCACCGCGGCCCATTCGCGCTCGGGGATGATCGCTTTCGCGATCGCCACTTCCGGTGCAATCACGACCTTGGCGTGCCAGGCGTTGAGCCGGCGCACCAGCAGGGGTCCGACCACCGGCGAGGGAGAGGCGACCAGAATTTCCAGCCCCCGGAGCTCCGGCGCCTTCTGCATTGTATTGGCATCAGCCACTTCCGGCAGTTCGATGACGAAAGTGAAGTTCGAACCTTCGCCGGTCGAGCTCTCCAGCTGAATCTCGCCGCCCATCTTTTCGACGATGCGGGCCGCAATGGCGAGCCCGAGGCCGGTGCCGCCATGGCGGCGCGCCAGCGTCGAGTCGCCCTGTTCGAATTCCTTGAAAATGCGCGCTTGCGCGTCCGCGCCGATACCGGGCCCGGAGTCGCTGACCCAGAAGCGGATGCGGTCGTTGTCCTCGCGTTCGACGACGACAGCAACGCCGCCATGATCGGTGAACTTGACCGCGTTGCCGGCGAGATTGAGCAACACCTGCCGGAGCCGCGCGGCGTCGCCGGTGACGCGCCGCGGCAGCTTGTCGTCGAAATCGGCGGCGATCTCGATGCCTTTTTCCTGCGCGTGCGGTGCGATCAACTCGACCACGACGGTGACTAGGGTGACTAGATCGAACGGAACCGATTCCAGATCGAGCCGGCCGGCTTCGATCTTGGAGAAATCGAGGACTTCCTCGATAAGCCCGAGTAGCGCTTGACCCGAGGTCTTCACCGCCTGCGCGTAGGTGCGCTGCTCGGGCGACAGTTGGGTGTCGAGCAGGAGCCCGGTCATTCCCAGGATCCCGTTCAAGGGCGTACGCACCTCGTGGCTCACGACCGCGAGGAAGCGCGACTTGGCGCGGCTCGCGGCTTCCGCTTTGGTGCGCGCGTCGGCGAGCGCGCGCTCGGTGGCGACGCGGGCCGAAACGTCGCGGCCGACGCGTTGCAGCTCCTTGATGCGGCCGAGGTCGTCGCGCACCGCCGCTTCTTTCCAGGCGATCCAGCGCGAGCCGTCCTTGGTATGAATTTCCTGATCGTAGCTGATCGAGCCGTCCGCCAGCGTCGCCCGCTCGCTTTGGGCGACGACCCGAAACGTCACGGTCTGGCCGACGAGTTCGCTCGGCTTCTTGCCGATGAGTGCCGCAGCCGCGGCGCTCGCGTGGGTGACGCGGCCATCGGCGTCCTGGCGCAGCACGACGTCGCCCTGCGCGTCCACCAGTTCGTTCGCGTTAGCGAGCCGCTCTTCGAGCGCCCAGATCTTGTCGTCGCGCGCCTCGAGCGCAGCTTCGAGTGCGGCCACTCGTTCGCTGGAGTCGCCCTTGGTGCGATGATGGTTCCACAGCGCCACGATTGCGAATACCAATAGTCCCGCGAGCATGCCGGCGAAGCCGAGATCGCCCATCGCATCGAATGGGGTCGTTGGCGTCCCCTCCTGCGCGCGCGCTTCGTTCGAGAACGGCAGGCAGGCGAATGCGAGCGCTGTGGCCAGCACGATGAGGCGCGTGAGTAGCGCCGAAAGCCTTTGTTCGCCGCGCGCCTGAGCCCGGGCGGATTTCGTCCCGGTTTTGAGCATGGCCGCCCCCTTGTTGGTTGACGGCAAGGTGCCATTTGCGGGCTTAACAGGGAGATTCTGGAAGGCCGCGCGGGCACTGGATTCGCGCCCCTTGGTTTACGATCCGTTTACGAATTCGGCCGCTTTCGAGCGATCAGGCCGCAATCGCGATCCGGTCGTTGAGCGCGCGATAGGCCAAGGCCTCGGCCAAGTGCGGCCGGCCGATCCGCTCGGCGCCGTCGAGATCGGCAATGGTGCGGGCTACCTTCAGGACGCGATGATAGCCCCGGGCTGAGAGCCGCATAGCCTCGGCCGCGTCGCGCAGTAGCGAGAGCCCGGCGCCCTCCGGCGCCGCTGCGGCTTCCAGCAGCGAACCTTGGAGCTCCGCGTTGGTTCGAAGCTCCGGCCGGCCCAGCGCGCGCAAGCGCTCGGCCGCGATCGTACGCGCGGCGGCGGCGACGCGGGCCGCGACCTCGCGGCTGCCCTCCGAGGGCGGCGGCAACACCAGGTCGGAGGCGGTGACCGCCGGCACTTCCACATGCAG
>JAYUHJ010000276.1:0-4213 GCA_043767065.1 Hyphomicrobiales bacterium
AGCCGCTCGGCCGGAAGCCACGGCTCGAGTTCCGGAACCCGCAATGCGACCTTGGCGCCGCCGCCGCCGAACAGCTCATTTTGCCCCGTGGCCGCGTCCGAGCCCGCGCGCTGCGCGAGCCCCATCATGGCTTCGACCGCGGCGAATGCCCGCGCGCGGTTGGGCTCCAATTCGTCGAACGCGCCGGAGGCGGCGAGGCTCTCTAGCGTACGCTTGTTCACCGCGCGCGAGTCGATACGCGCCGCGAAGTCGGCCAGATCCGCAAACGGCCGTTCGCTCCGCGCCGTCACGATCGCGTCGACCGCGTGCGCGCCGACTCCCTTGAGCGCGGCCAGCGCATAAACGATGGCGCCATCGACCGCCGCGAACTCGCGGCCCGAAAAGTTCGCCGACGGCGGCACCACCTTGATCTTCAGCCGCTCCGCCTCGCGGCGAAACTCGGCGAGCTTGTCGGTGTTGGAAATATCGAGCGTCATCGACGCGGCGAGAAACTCGACCGGATAATTCGCCTTCAGATACCCGGTTTGATAGGCGACCAGCGCATAGGCCGCCGCGTGGCTCTTGTTGAAGCCGTAGTCGGCGAAACGCTGCAGCAGATCGAAAATCGCGTCGGCGTGATCGCGCTCGACCCCGCGTTCGACCGCGCCGGAGACGAAGCGGTTGCGCTGGGCGGCCATTTCCTTGCGAATCTTCTTGCCCATCGCGCGCCGCAGCAGATCCGCCTCGCCGAGCGAATAGCCAGCGAGGATTTGCGCGATCTGCATCACCTGTTCCTGATAGATGATGACGCCGAAGGTCTCCTTCAGCACCGCCTCGATCTTGGGGTGGATATAGTCGGGCTTTTCCTGGCCGTGCTTGCGCGCATTATAGGTCGGGATATTCGCCATCGGGCCCGGCCGGTAGAGCGCCACCAGCGCGATGATGTCGTCGAAGCGGTCTGGCCGCATTTCCACCAGTGCACGCCGCATGCCCTGACCTTCGATCTGGAACACGCCGGTGGTCTCGCCGCGCGCCAGCAGATCGTAGGTTTTCTTGTCGTCGAGCGGCAGCGCGTTGATGTCGATCTTTATCCCGCGCTCGGCGAGCAGCCGCTTGGCCGTCTCCAGCACGGTCAGCGTCTTGAGCCCGAGAAAATCGAACTTCACCAGCCCCGCGGCCTCGACCCATTTCATATTGAACTGGGTCACCGGCATGTCCGATTTCGGATCGCGGTAGAGCGGCGTCAGCTCCACCAGCGGCCGGTCGCCGATCACGATGCCAGCCGCGTGCGTGGAGGCGTGGCGGTAGAGCCCCTCGAGCTTCAGCGCGATATCGAACAGCCGCGCCACGCGCTCGTCCGCCGCGGCCGCTTCCTGCAAGCGCGGCTCGCCCTCGATGGCTTTCGCGAGCATCACGGGCGCCGCCGGATTGTACGGCACCAGCTTGGTGAGCTTGTCGACCTGGCCGTAGGGCATTTCCAGCACGCGCCCGACGTCGCGCAGCACCGCTCTAGCCTGCAGCGTGCCGAACGTGATGATCTGCGCCACCTGGTCGCGGCCGTAGCGCTCCTGCACGTAGCGGATCACCTCGTCGCGCCGGTCCTGGCAGAAGTCGATGTCGAAGTCCGGCATCGACACGCGTTCCGGATTCAGGAACCGCTCGAACAGCAGCCCGAAGCGGAGCGGGTCGAGATCGGTGATGGTCAGCGCATAAGCCACCAGCGAGCCCGCACCCGAGCCGCGACCCGGCCCGACCGGGATGCCGCGATTTTTCGCCCAGACGATGAAATCGGCGACGATGAGGAAGTAGCCGGCGTATTTCATGCCGGCGATGACTTCCAGCTCGAAGGCGAGTCGGTCGCGGTATTCCTGCTCGATGAGGCCCGGCGCAAAACCGTGCGACTTTATCCGCGCGGCAAGCCCCGCCTCGGCGCGCTTCTTCAGTTCCTTGCCTTCGTCGGCGGCTTTATCGCCGACCGTGAAGCGCGGCAGGATCGGATTTCGCGTCTTTGGCCGGAACGCGCAACGCTGCGCGATCTCGACGCTGGCCTCGATCGCTTCGGGCAGATCGGCGAACAGTTCCGCCATTTCCAGCCGTGTCTTGAAGCGGTGCTCGGGCGACATCTGGCGCCGGTCGGTCTCGGCCACGACCCGGCCCTCGGCGATGCAAATCAGCGCGTCGTGCGCCTCGTAGTCCTCGCGCGTCGCAAAAAACGGCTCGTTGGTCGCAACGATTGGAAGGCGGGCCTCGTCGGCGAGCTCGAGCAGCGCAGGCTCGACGGCCCGTTCGCTCTCGAGCCCGTGGCGCTGGATTTCGACATAGAGACGGCGATCGAATATCGCCTCGAGCTTGCCGAGCCGCGCGCGCGCGAGCTCCGGCTTCTCCGCGGCGATCATGCCGTCGATCGGACCGTCCGGCCCGCCGGTAAGCGCGATCAGGCCTTCCGCGTGCGCCGCCAGCCAGTCGGCTGTCACATGCGGCGCGGTTTCGGGCTCGACCTCGAGGAAGCTCTTCGACACCAGCGCCATCAGGTTGCGGTAGCCGTCCTCGTTGGCGGCGAGCAATACAATGCGCGGCAGGCGCAGCACGCGCGCGCCGTTGGTGCCCGCAGGCTCGTCGCCGAACACGACCGCGAGCGCGCAGCCGATGATCGGCTGGATGCCGGCCTCGGCCAGCTTTTCCGAAAACTCCAATGCTCCGAACAGATTACCGGTGTCGGTGAGCGCCAGCGCCGGCTGCCGGTCGGTTACCGCCAGCTCCGCGAGCCGCGCGATCGGCAGCGCGCCCTCCAAGAGCGAATAGGCGGAATGGACGTGCAGATGAACAAAGCCGGGATCGGCCACGGCAGTCTCCGATTCTCGAACGGTCATGGTGCCGACGCGACACGGCCGCGTCTATCGCAACGAAAATATATTCCGCTACCTGTGAACTCAGTGTTCCCCGGCAGAGCCGCGTGAAACGCGGCGAGAGCCGGGGTCCAGGGACAACAAACTCCGATCAGAGCGTGCCGTCCTGGACCCCAGGTCGCGCGCGGACTTCGTCCGCGCTTGCCCGGAGAACGAGCGCTGGATCAGATCAACTCTTCCAGCTTGCCTTCGCGGATCGTGACGCGACGGGTCATGCGGTCGGCAAGATCGAGGTTATGGGTCGCGATGATCGCAGCCAGACCCGAGGCGCGCACGAGCTTTTCGAGTGTGCCGAACACGTGCTCAGCCGTATGCGGATCGAGGTTTCCGGTCGGCTCGTCGGCCAAGAGGATGCGCGGCGCGTTGGCCACCGCGCGCGCCAGCGCCACCCGCTGCTGCTCGCCGCCGGAGAGTTCCGCCGGCCGGTGATCGAGCCGTTTCGCAAGCCCAAGGAACTCGAGCAGCTCCATCGAGCGCGTGCGCGCCTCGCGCTTGTCGAGTCCGTAGATCATCTGCGGCAGCATGACGTTCTCGATCGCGGAGAACTCGGGCAACAGATGATGCGCCTGATAGACGAACCCGATGTCGGCGCGGCGAATGGCGGTGCGCTCGGCATCGCCAAGCTGCGTCGTCGCCTGCTCGCCGATCCACACCTCGCCCGCGTTCGGCTCCTCCAGGAGTCCGGCGATGTGCAGAAGCGTGGATTTTCCCGCACCAGAGGGCGCGATCAACGCTACCGACTCGCCCGGCCACACCGAGAGCGTCACCCCCGAGAGGATCACGAGCGTTTCGTCGCCCTGGCGATAGCGCCGCTCTATGGCCTCGAGATGAAGGGCGGGCGATTCCTCAGCCATGCGCTCACTCGTAGCGAAGCGCCTCGACCGGGTCGAGGCGCGCCGCCCGCCAGGCGGGATAAGCGGTGGCAGCGAACGACAGCACCAGCGCCATCAGCACCACCGCCGTCGTTTCGCTCGAGTCCATCGCGGCCGGCAGCCGGCTCAGGTAATAGAGCTCCGGCGAAAACAGCTCGGTGGACAAGAGCCACGAGATGCCGCGCCGGATCGCTTCGATATTGAGGCACACCACGAGCCCGAGCACGAAACCGACGATCGTGCCCACCACCCCGATGCTCGCCCCGGTGACGAAGAATACGCGCATCACCGCCCATTTGGTCGCGCCCATGGTGCGCAGGATCGCGATGTCCTGACCTTTGTCCTTGACCAGCATGATCAGGCCCGAGACGATATTGAGCGCGGCCACCAGCACGATCAAAGTCAGGATCAGGAACATCACGTTGCGCTCGACCTGCAGCGCGTTGAAGAAAGTGG
>JAYUHJ010000277.1:0-1731 GCA_043767065.1 Hyphomicrobiales bacterium
AAGCGCAAGCGAGAGCCGGGGTCCAGGGTTGCAGAATACAGCGATTGTGGCTCTGGGCCCCGGGTCTCACGCCGACTCTGTCGGCGCTCGCCCGGGGAATGAAGCCTCACATCTTGACGCCGCGTTCCTTGAAGTAGCGCGTCGCGCCGGGGTGCCACGGGATCGCCGAGTTCGCCGGCACCTGATTTTCGAGCGTGAAGTTCTGCGCCTCGCGATGCACGGCCACCAGCTCGGCGTTCTTTTCCATCAGCGTCTTCACGATGTTGTAGGCCATGTCGTCGGACATGGTCGCGCTCGCCACCAGGATGTTCCACACCACGGACACGGCGTTGTCCTTGTCTTGCCCCGGATAGGCGCCGGCCTTGATGATGTCCGTGCTGTAGAGATTGTCGTATTTCTTGTTCATGGCCGCGACCAGGTCGGCGGTGTCGATCAGCTTGATCTTTACGCCCGGCGTGGCGCCGAGATCGGTAACTGCGGCAGTGGGAACTCCGCCGACCCAGAAAAAGGCGTCGATCTTGCGGTCCCTCAGTGCGTTGACCGACTCGGCGACGCTGAGCCGCTCGCGCTTCATGTCCTTGTCCTTGTCGAGGCCGGCAGCCTCGATCACGCGGAACGCCATGACTTCGGTGGCGCTGCCGGGCGAGCCGGTCGATACGCGTTTGCCCTTGAGGTCGGCCATCTTGTTGATGCCTGCGGCTTCGATCGACGCCACGTGCATGCGGTTCGGATAGAGAATCATCAGCGTGCGCACCGGAATCTTGCCGGCCGAGAACTTGTCGACGCCGTTCACCGCGTCGATCGCCGCGTCCATTTGCGAGAGGGCGACTTCGGCGCGGTTGGTGCCGATGAGTTTGAGATTATCGACCGAGCCGCCGGTCACTTCGGCGGTGGCCTGGACGCCGGGCAGGTACTTGGACAGCACGTTGGCCATGCCGCCGCCGAGCGGATAATAGACGCCGCCGGTTCCGCCGGTGGCGATCGAGATCGCTTTCTGTTGCGCGTAAAGTGCGCCGCCGGTGAGCAGGGTGCCCACGGCGGCGACGAGCGCCACGACTTGCTTCAAGCGAAGTGTCATTCCTCTTCCTCCCTAATGTCGTTCGACTGCCGTTGGACCCGGCATGAATTTTTGTCGCAGCAACAAGGCCGCGGCGATGACGAAGCCCGCGGTCGCCGTATGGTCGATGTCTCGCCCGATGATGGCCTCCGCGGCCGCTTCGAGCAAGCTCGGAAACATCAGCAGCAGCCCCGCCAGCAGGAACAGCAGGCGTTCGATTGGCGTCGTGCGCCGCAGCGCCCAGTTCTGCGCCGCGAAAGCGAGCGCGGCGAGGCCGGCCGCGGCCTTGAGCGTGATCCAGACGATGTCGATCGCGCCGCCGCCGGCCGGGATCTTGAGCAGCAGGCCGATGCCCTGCGGGTCGAGCACGAACACGAACGGCACCAGGAACGCCGGCAGCGTGTATTTCCACGCCTGCAGCGTCGTCTTGTAGGGATCGCCGCCGGTGATCGCCGCGGCGGCGAACGGCGACAGCGCGGTCGGCGGCGAGACCTCCGACAGGATCGCGTAATAGAAGATGAACATGTGCGCGGCGAAATCCGGTACGCCGAGCTTGGTCAGCGCCGGCGCCGCGATCACCGCGCAGATGATGTAGGAGGCGGTCACCGGCACGGCGAGGCCGATGATCCAGACGATGAGCGCCGTATAGATGGTCGTGAGCAGCAGGCTGCCGC
>JAYUHJ010000278.1:0-1721 GCA_043767065.1 Hyphomicrobiales bacterium
AACGCGGAGATCGACGGCGCCGACATCGTCTACAAGAATTATTATCACATCGGCGTCGCGGTCGGCACCGAGCGCGGGCTGGTGGTGCCGGTGGTGCGCGATGCGGACGCGCTCACGCTCGCCGAGATCGAAAAGACCATCGCGGAATTCGGCAAGCGCGCCCGCGAAGGGCATCTCACCATCGAGGAGATGCAGGGCGGCACGTTCACCATCTCGAACGGCGGCGTCTATGGCTCGCTGCTCTCGACGCCGATCCTGAACGCGCCGCAATCGGGCATCCTCGGCATGCACCGGAT
The DNA here is from genome assembly GCA_043767065.1 of Hyphomicrobiales bacterium. Lineage (GTDB taxonomy): Bacteria > Pseudomonadota > Alphaproteobacteria > Rhizobiales > Xanthobacteraceae > JAHFPN01. The sequence continues at coordinate 297 of JAYUHJ010000278.1, forward strand.
CGAGGAACGGCCGGTGGTGCGGGAGGGCAAGATCGTGGCCCGCCCGATGATGTATCTGGCGCTCTCCTACGATCACCGGCTCGTCGATGGCCGTGAGGCGGTGTCGTGCCTGGTGCGCATCAAGGAAAACCTCGAGGACCCGGCGCGCATGGTGCTGGATTTGTGATTACTTTACCTCTCCCCGGCGGGGAGAGGTCGCGAGCGAAGCGAGCGGGTGAGGGGGCTCGCTTCTGAGGTATGACCCCCTCACCCGATCCTCAGGCTTCGCCTTCGGATCGACCTCTCCCCATCGGGGAGAGGTAAAAAGTCCGGAGTTCTTCATGCCCCACGATCTCATCGTCATCGGCACCGGCCCCGGCGGCTATGTCTGCGCGATCCGCGCGGCGCAGCTCGGGTTGAAGGTCGCCGTGGTCGAGAAGGACGCGACCTTCGGCGGCTGCTGCCTGAACGTCGGCTGCATTCCGTCGAAAGCGCTGCTGCAAGCCTCGCACCTGTTCGAGGATGCGGGCCACACGTTCGGGGCCATGGGGATCGGGGTGCCGGCGCCCAAGCTCGATCTGCAGCAGATGATGAAATTCAAGCAGGAGGGCGTCGATGGCAACGTCAAGGGCGTCGATTTCCTCTTTAAGAAGAACAAGATAGAGGCATTTCGCGGCACCGCGCGCGTGCTTGGGCCGGGCAAGGTCGAGGTGAAGGGCGCCGACGGCAAGACGCAGACGCTTGAGGCCAAGAATATCGTGATCGCCACCGGCTCCGACGTGGCGAAGCTTCCGGGCATTGTGGTCGACGAGAAGCGGATCGTTTCCTCGACCGGTGCGCTGGAGCTTGGGGAAGTTCCGAAGAAATTGCTCGTGGTCGGCGCCGGTGTCATCGGCCTCGAATTGGGCAGCGTGTGGCGGCGGCTGGGCGCGGAGGTCGAGGTCGTGGAGTTTCTCGACCGGATTCTGCCGGGCATGGACAACGAGATCGCGCGCGCGTTCCAGCGCATTCTCGAGAAACAAGGCATCAAGTTCCGCCTCGGCTGCAAGGTCACGGCCGTGGATGCCAAGGGCAAGACGCTGAAGGTCGCGGTCGAGCCCGCCAAAGGCGGGAAGGGCGAGTCACTTGAGGCCGACGTGGTGCTCGTCTCCATTGGCCGCGTGCCTTACACCGATGGCCTCGGGCTAAAGGAAGCCGGCGTCGCATTCGACGAAAAGAAGCGCGTCGTCGTAGATGCGCATTACCGGACCAACGTGCTGGACATCTTCGCAATCGGCGACGTGATCGCGGGCCCGATGCTCGCGCACAAGGCGGAGGAAGAGGGCGTAGCGGTCGCCGAGCGCATCGCCGGCCAGAAACCGCACGTCAACTTCAACACCATTCCCTGGGTGATCTACACCTCGCCCGAAATCGCCTGGGTCGGCAAGACCGAGCAGCAGCTGAAGG
>JAYUHJ010000279.1:0-4188 GCA_043767065.1 Hyphomicrobiales bacterium
CCAGATCGCAAACAGCGGCGCGAGAATGACCCGCGGCACGGCGTTCATCAGCAGCATGACCGGCTGAAGCAACTCGGAGACCAGCGGCACCAGCGCGGCAATGACCCCGAGCGCGATGCCTGCCACGATACCGAGCGCGAGTCCGGCCAGCGACGCGACAAAGGTCGCTTCGATGTGCGGCCAGATGCGGCCGCCGGCGAACAGCTCGACCAACGCCCGCCAGATCTCGACAGGGGTCGGCAGATAGAGCGGATTGAGCATGCCGGCCCAGCCGGCCGCCTCCCACAGGGCGAGCAACAGGCCGAACGCGATGAATTGGCGGATCAGCGCGTATTTGGGGTCCAACATCATTCGGCCGCCTCCGCCCGCGGGTTCTGACCCGCCTCCTGGGAGAGGTCGCGCCACAGCTTTTCCAGCAGCGGCGCGAAGGCGGGGTGGGTGCGGGCGAGGACCGGGTCGCGCGGGCGCGGGATCGGCACGGAGTAATGCTGAGTAATCTTGGCGCGCGGGCCTTGCGAGAGCAGATACACGCTGTCGGAAAGCGCGATGGCTTCTTCCAGATCGTGGGTAACGAGCAGCACGCTGATGCGCTCTTGCTGGACCAGCCCCACCAGGTCCGTGACCACGATCATGCGCACGATGGCGTCGAGCGAGGCGAACGGCTCGTCCATCAGGAGCAGCCTGGGCTTGAGGGCGAGCACCTGCGCGAGCGCGATGCGCTTCCTTTGCCCGCCGCTCATGTGGCGCGGATAGCGGTCGCCGAAGCCGGAGAGGCCGAGCCGGCCGAGCCAGCCGTCGGCCACCTCCAACGCCTCGGCGCGGCCCATGCCGTGGAAGCCGAGGCCGAGCGCGACGTTGTCGCGCGCGCTGCGCCACGGCAGCAGCGCGTCATCCTGGAACAGGATTCCGATCTCGGTCGGGTCGAGCTGGCTCTCGATGCTGCCGGTGAGCGGCTTCTGCAGCCCGATGATGGCGCGGAGCAAGCTCGATTTGCCGGAGCCGGAGGGCCCGACCAGACTCACGAACTGGCCGGTGCCGACCTCGAAGCTCGCTCCTTCGACGACCGGCTCGGCGCCATAGGAGAGCGAAAGATTGCGAACGCGCAGGTCAGCCTCCGACGATCGTGGTGTCGTGCAGGCCGGAGACGTCGGCATCGGCCTTGATCAGGTCCGCGATCCTCAGCATGTCGGCGACGCGGCGAGCGGAAGCCAGCTCGATCGCCGCCGTGTCCGGATAGAGCGACGCGCTGTATTTGCGCAGCACCTCGGCGAGTTCGGCAAGGTTAGCGCCGGCGACCAATTCCTGCGGCAGCGAGCCGACCATGTCCTCGGGCCTCATCTTGGGCATGGCCTTGAGCGCGTCGTCGAGGCCCCGAGCTAGCGCGATCATCTCGGCGCGGCGCTGGGGGATTTCCTTGGCAAGCACCGCAACGCCCATGAATTCGTGGGTGCCGCCGAGATGCTTCTGCGCATCGGCGAGCGTCATAGTGTTGACCAACGTGCGCGAGCCGGCGCGGGTCAAAATCGTCAGCGCCGGCTCCTGCACGAAACCGGCATCGACCTGGCCCTGGCGCAGGGCTTCCAGGATGTTCACGCCGAGCGTGGCGTATTGCACCTTGTCCTTGTCGGCGCCGGCCTGCTTGAGCAGATATAGCAGCAGCGCATGGTCGGCCTGGCCGAGCGCGGAGACGCCGACCGTCTTGCCCTCCAAGTCCTTTATGCTCTTGATCGTGTCGGCGTTCTTCGGCGCGGTGAGGAGCGCGAACAAGGGCAACCGGCCGGTGGTGGCGAAGCGGCGGATTTCGGCGCCCTTGGCATAGGCCTGGATGGCGACGTCGAGCGCGGTGGCGGCATAGTCCACGGCGCCGCCGACGAGCGCCTGCATCGCGTTGTTGCCGCCGCGGGCATAGACCAGCTCCACGTCGAGGCCCTGCTTCTTCCAGTGGCCGTGCGCGCGCGCCACCTCGTAGGGAATGATGCAGAGGATCTGCGAGCAGAAGGCGAGCTTGAGCTTTTTCAGCGGCGCCTGCGCGCCGGCCGGGCCGGCGGCCGAAAGCGCGCCGGCGATGACGCCGATGCCTTTCAGGATCGAGCGGCGGGAAACGTCGGGCGGCGCCAGATCGGCGCTCGTCAGGCCGGGCCTGATTGGCGCGGCATGATCTTCATCGCAGCAGCCCATGAGATGCTCCAAGCGGCCAAACGCGTGCGAACGCGTGGCCTTTCAGGCAAAGTCGCTTAACAGGGTTATCCCGTCAATAGCGGGTAAGTACAGGAAAGGAATGTTATTTATTTAGTCTCCCCATTCCCAATGACCCTCATCGCCGCCCCCGGGTTAAACCCGGGGGTGACCCGGCGATCCAGCAAACAGGGCTCCGATTTGCGCGGCCACCTGGATGCCCGGGTCGAGCCCGGGCATGAGGGAAAATTATTTGATCGGCGCGGTCGCCGCCTGCAGCCAGTTGCGCGTCTGCGCATCCAGCGCGGGCTCGAGCTCGTTGCGCACGAGCGCGTGATAGGCGTCGAGCCAGGCGATCTCGTCGCGCGTGAGCAGACGCGAATCGACCAGCCGCCGGTCGATCGGCGCGCGGGTCAGCGTCTCGAACGCGAGCAATTTTTTCTCGGCGCTCGCAGGCGCGGAGGCCGCGACGACGAGCAACAAGTTCTCGATGCGGATGCCGTAAGCGCCGGCCTTGTAATAGCCGGGCTCGTTGGAGATCACCATGCCGGCGGCGAGCGCCGCGCTGCCGAGCTTGGAAATGCGCGCCGGGCCTTCGTGCACCGAGAGATAGCTGCCGACGCCGTGGCCGGTGCCGTGGTCATAATCGAGGCCGGCGGCCCACAGCGGCGCGCGGGCGAAGCCGTCGATCTGCGCGCCGCTCGCGCCCTCGGGGAATACGCTCCTCGCGATCGCGATATGGCCTTTGAGCACGAGCGTGAAGCGCTCGCGCATTTCCGCACTCGGCTCGCCGATCGCGACCGTGCGCGTGACGTCGGTGGTGCCGTCTTCGTATTGCGCGCCGGAATCGACCAGATAAAGCTCGCCCGATTTTAGCTTGCGGTTGGTCTTCTCGGTGACGCGATAATGCACGATGGCGCCGTTGGGCCCCGCGCCGGAAATGGTCGGGAATGAAATATCCTTCAGCTTGCCGTTTTCGCGGCGGAAGGTTTCCAGCGCCTGCACCGCCTCGATCTCGCTGACGCTACCCTTGGGCGCTTCACGATCGAGCCACGCCAGAAAGCGCGTCAGCGCGGCGCCATCGCGCGCATGCGCCGCGCGCGCGCCGGCGATCTCGGCCGCATTCTTCACCGCCTTCATGCGGGTGACCGGATCGGAACCCTTGCTCACCGTGCCGCCGGCCTGCTCGATCACGTCGGCCAGCCGGCGCGGGGCAGTGTTTTGATCGAGGCGGATGGTCTTGCCGGGCGCGAGCTTGGTGAGCTGGTCTTCCAGATCGCGCTCGTGCAGCTGCGCGAGCTTGGCGAGCGCATCGCGCACTTGATTGGAGAGCTTGCGCGAGTCCACGAACAGCAGCGGCGTGCCGGTGCGCGGCACGATGGCCCAGGCGAGGGCGACGGGCGTATGCGCCACGTCGCCGCCGCGGATATTGAAGGTCCAGGCCACCGAGGCGAGATCGGACAGCACTGCGGCGTCCAGCTTCTGCTTCTCGAGCTCGGCGCGGATGCGGCCGAGTTTGGCCTCGGCGCTTTCGCCGGCGTACTTGAGATCATGCAGCACCACGGGCGTGAGCGGCGGCGCCGGGCGGTCGGTCCAGACTTTATCCAGCGGATTGTCCTCGACCGGGACTAGCTTGCCCTTGGCGCGGGCGCAGGCCTTGGCCAGCCGCTCGGCGCCGTCGATGCTGGTGCGCCAGGGGTCGTAGCCGAGCGCGGCTCCGGCGGGGAGATGGTCGGCGATCCAGTCCTCGGGCGTGCGCTCCACCAGGTGCTCGATGGCGAACACCGATTTGTCGGCCTGTTCGGCGGCCTGCAGCGTGTAGCGGCCGTCGACGAACAGCGCGGCCTTGTCGCCGAGCACCATTGCGGCGCCGGTCGAGCCGCTGAAGGCGGTGAGCCACGCCAGCCGCTGCTCGCAAGGCGGCACATATTCGCTCTGGTGCCGGTCGGCGCTGGTGACGACGAAGCCGTCGAGCTTCAGGCGCTTCAGCTCCGCGCGCAGCTTCTGCACGCG
>JAYUHJ010000280.1:0-9922 GCA_043767065.1 Hyphomicrobiales bacterium
GGTCCACGCGAAGGAATTCCGGAACTCATGGCCGCCAGCGACCTCTTCGTGCACCCCGCGCGGCTGGAAACGACAGGGGCCGCGATCCTTGAAGCGGTAATCAACGGTCTTCCGCAAGTGACTAGCGCCAGGTGCGGCTACGCATTGCACGTTCAGCGCGCGGCTGCCGGCATCGTATTGGAAGAGCCGTTTTCGGCGCGAGCGCTCGAACAGGCGCTTGCCGTCGCGGCCGATCCAGCTCGGCGCGCGCAGTGGTCAGCGAACGGAATCGCCTATGGAGCGGACCCCGAACTCTACCGTGGCATCGAGCGCGCGGCTGAGTTCGTGATTGCCGACGCCGCTCGATAAGATCGCAGCCAAGCGTGTGCGAGCTTCGATCTCGCTCAGTCGCCGATCGCTGCTTGCGCGAGCAGCTTTGCGGCCCTGGCCGGATGCAGCGAAACCAAAAGCGTGAGCAGGCGAATGCGGCCAAGCCACGATGGGCGGTCCTTGCGCCGAAGCAGATGAAGCAGGGCGCGCTGGGCAAGCCGCCGTTCGCCATGATCGAGCCGCTCGGCCAGGCCTTCGAATATTGCGGGGTTGAGCGCCGCTGGATCGAGATTCGCGGCGGCGGCCTGATCGGCGAACTCGAGCAGGCGAAAATCGCGGGCATCCGACTCAAAAAACGAACCGGGGGCGGTGGCTCGCCAATCGGGCGGTGCCGCGAGTCCTTCGAGCGGATCGCGCCGTCCCGCGCTGCGCTCGGTGGCAGCTAGGCGGGCGAGGCGTACGGAAAATGCCATCCGCACCTTTTGGCGTTCGGTCTCCGCCTGCGCGTGCACGCGATAGCGCACCAGCGTCTCGGGCAAGTTGGCGACGCGCGCGCGTTCGGCGATGCGCAGCCAAAGATCGTAATCTTCCGCTCCGGCGAGCGCCTCGCGAAATCCGCCGCACGTGCGCACCAGCTCGGTTCGCACGAGGATCGTCGAATGGATGAACGGATTGCCGCGCTTGAGCAGCTCGATGAGAGACGAGTGGTTCATGGGAGGCTTCCGGGTTCTAAGAACCCTTCCTCGCTCGTCGATCTCCACAGCGTAACTGCCGAGCAACCCCAGGCCGGGATCGCCGTGGGCGGCTTCGACTTGACGGGCAAGCCGGTCTGGAAACGAAATGTCATCGGCATCGAGCCGTGCGATGAACGGCGTATGGACGCCGGAGATCCCGCGGTTCAAGGCGGCGACGAGACCCATCGGTTCCTGCCGAACGACCGCGATCCGCGGATCGACCTGCGCGATCTCGGCGAGGATTGCCGGGGTCGCGTCGCGGGAGCCGTCGTCCACAACGATGAGCTCGAAATCGCGCAGCGTTTGCTTCTGCAGGCTCTCGATCGCATCCCGCAGAAAGCGTTCACCGTCGCGAACCGGCATGATGACGCTGACGAGCGGTGAAGGCATTGTTCAGGATGCCGGAGATTCTGGCGCGCGGACCTCGGCAGACGATCGAGCCGTGATCGCGGGCGGCAAACGAAACTGACCCGATCGGCCCCGACTTTGCAACTCCCAAATGGGCTCCACCCACGATGCCGTCGTTGCGACCCCGCCTTAGCTCGGCTAAGCAATGCCCGGCGCGGGCTTCGCCGCGCGGACATGACCACGCAGACATCCACTGTGCGAATCCTCGAAATCGGCGACTACCGCTATTGCGCTGAGGCCTACCCGGAGAGCACGACGCTGTTGTGGACCGGCTGGCGTCCGCCTTTCAGGCGTGACCGGTTCGCCTATCACGATTGCACTCCGTGGCAGTTTCTCAAGGCGATGCGGGATGTCAGGGCCGGAAAGTACGATCTGGTCGTCGCCTATGCCGGGCAATATTCGCCATGGCATCCGCGCCTCTGGCTGCGCGCGTTCGCTCGCGAACCATGGAAGCCGGTCGCGACGCTGTCGCGCGGATTCGGCGTGTCGTGGTTGAAGCTGGCGCGCCCATCGGTGCCGGTGGTGTGCCTCGATATGAGCGATTCCTTTCTCATCGGCGTCCACAATTTTTCGCTGATCGATATGGCTGACGTCTGTTTCAAGCGCGAGCTGCCGGCCGACCGCTGGCATTGTTTCGTCGGTCCCGGACATCCCTTCTTTCCATCCGCGCGCATGCGGCGCATGCCGCACTGGCAGGCGCGGATCGATAAACTCCGGCCGCTCTCGCTGCCGGTGCCCAGTTTCGATCTGCCGGATATCGCCGCCGACGCATTCCCCGAGAAGACAATGGACATCTTTTTCGCCGGCGAGGCGGAGGGCAATTCGTCGGTCCGTCGGCGCGGCATCGGCGAGCTCAAAGCCCTTGCGGAGCGCGGCATCCGCGTCGATGTAGCCGATGAGCGGCTTCCTTGGGCCGAATACACGCAGCGCATGGCACGCGCGTGGCTCACCTGGTCGCCGGAGGGCGTCGGCTGGGAGTGCTACCGGCCCGGCGAAGCACTGCAATGCCGCTCGGTGCCGCTCATCAATACGCCGACCATCGAGCGTTACGCACCGCTCCTGGAGGGCGTACACGCCTTCCATTACGACATCGAACTGGGCGGGCTTACGCGGGCGGTTGAGGCTGCACTTGCCGATAAGGAAAAGCTGAAGCGCATGGCGCTTGCCGGGCGCGAGTTCGTGCGCGCCCATCGTACGCACCGCGCAATCATCGACCATGTGATCGAGGCGGCCCTAAGCCGGGCCAAGTAAGAAGCTATTTTTTCCGCAGCTTGCCCGTGGGCGTATTGCCTGCAGGCTTGTTGCCCGTAGGTTTGGCGCGCTCGACAAGCCGGGTCGTGCTTTGGCCCGGCACGAGATCGACGAGGATTACTTCGCCGCCGGCGCGCTCGACGATCTGGTGGCCGACCACTTCGCTCTTCTTGTAGTCGCCGCCCTTCACGAGCACGTGCGGCCGCACGCGGCGGATCAGTTCGAGCGGCGTGTCCTGGCCGAACAGCACGACGAGATCGACCACTTCGAGCGCGGCCAACACTTCGGCGCGGGCATTCTCGTTCTGCACCGGCCGCCCGGGACCTTTGAGACGGCGGGCGGAAGCGTCGGAATTGAGACCCACCACGAGGCGGTCGCAGGCGGCACGGGCCTCGGCCAGCACCCGGATATGGCCAGGATGCAGGAGATCGAAGCAGCCATTGGTGAAGCCGATACGCAGACCGGCCTGGCGCCATTCGTCGAGGCGCTCGTCGAGCAACTCCGGCTCGTCGGCGATCTTCTCCTCGTACATGCGCAACGCGCCGGGCAACAGGCGCGCACGTAGCTCGGTGAACGTCACGACGGCGGTGCCGCGCTTGCTTACGGCAACGGCCGCGGCCGCGTTGGCCGCCCGTGCGGCGGATTCGAGATCGGCCCCTAGCGCCAGCATTGCCGCGACGGTCGCCACCACGGTGTCGCCGGCACCCGAGACGTCGCGAACCTTGGTCGGAAGGGCGGTGATGTGAACGGGCTTCTTGCCGCGCACGACCAGCGTCATGCCGTGTTCACTGCGGGTGACGAGGATCGCCCCGGCGCCTGCGGTTTTGGTTAGCGCTTGAGCAGCCGCGGCGATTTCCTCATTACTCTTGGCCTCGCGGCGCACGGCACGGGAAAGCTCGGCGCGATTGGGCGTGATGACGGCAGCGCCCCGGTAGATGCGATAGTCGTCGCCCTTGGGATCGACGATCACCGGCTTTTTCGCCTGCTTCGCCGCGGCGATCAGGGCCGCGATCAGTTTCGGCGTGAGCGTGCCCTTGCCGTAGTCGGACACGATCAGCGCGCCGCATGTTTTGAGCGCCTTCTTCGCATGCGTGAAGATTTCCGCCTCGCGCTTGGCATCGATCGGCTCCGCCATTTCCCAGTCGGCGCGCAAAAGGTGGGTCGAGTGATGCTCGGAGACGAAACGCACCTTGGTGGTCGTGGGGCGCGCGGGATCGAGGGTGAGGTGGGCTTCGACCCGGCCTCCGTTGCTCGCGAAAGTCGACGCCAGCGCCCGGCCGGCAAGGTCGTTGCCCACCACGCCGATCAGGATGCAACGCGCACCGAGGCTTGCGAGATTGAGTGCCACGTTTCCGGCGCCGCCGGGCGCGTTCTCCTCGCGCTGTACGGCGAGCACCTGCGCGGGCGCCTCCGGCGAGACGCGGGAGACGTCGCCATAGATGTAGCGGTCGAGCATCACGTCGCCGACGCAGAGCACGCTCACGTCGCGGATCGCAGCCAGGCGCTTCTCGAATTCGAACATCCAACGATTCCGGATCGATACGGGAGTTCAGCGATAGGGGTCGTCGCGATCGAGGTAGTGCGTCACATAGTCCTCGACCGCCGTCTCTAGCGGCGTGAAGGGCGCATCGTAGCCTGCCGCGCGCAATCGCTCCATCCGGGCCTCGGTACGGTGCTGGTATTGGTCGCGCAGGTTGGCGGGCATCTCGAAATACTCGATCCGGGGCTCGCGTTTGAGCGCCTGAAACAGCGCCCGGATCAAGTCGTTGAAGCTGCGCGCCCGACCGGTGCCGACATTATAGATGCCGCTTACCCATGGATTGTCGAGGAACCAGAGGCTGACCGCGGCCACGTCCTTCACGTAGATAAAGTCGCGTGCATGGCCGCCATCCGGGATGCCCGCGCGGTCGGAGGCGAACAGCCGTACCGGCTTTCCCGCCTTGGCGGCGGGGAATGCCTTGCAGACGATGCTCCGCATTTCATCCTTGTGATACTCGTTCGGCCCGAACACGTTGAAATATTTCAGACCCAGCCATTGCGGCGGCATTTTCCCGCCGCTCCTTGCGCGCTCGACGGCCCACAGATCGAAGCGCGCCTTGCTGCGGCCGTAGAGATTTAGCGGCTTGAGCTTCGACAGCGCTTGCGGCGAATCGTCGTCGGAAAATCCGGCGGAGCCGTCGCCATAGGTCGCGGCCGACGAGGCGTAGATGAAGGGCGTGCGCGTTTCCGCGCACCATTCGAGCAGCCGCACCGGCAGCTCGAAATTGTTGCGCATCACCATGTCTTCGTCGGTCACGGTGGTGGAGGAGATCGCGCCCATGTGGAGGATTGCACCGAGCTTGCGGCCCTCGAGCCAGTGCAGCAGATCGGCCGGCGCAATAGTCTCGGCGTAGCGGTGCTTGTCGAGGTTCTTGCGCTTGGCGCCGTCGATCTGGTCGGCGATGGCGATATCGCCGACGCCGCGCTCGTTCAGGCCGGCGACCAGGTTCGAGCCGATGAAACCGGCGCCGCCGGTGACCAGGATCATGCGCAATCTCCCCGCCGCCCGGCGGACGCATCCCTTTGCCGCAAGCGCGCGCGCGGCGCAACGGCGGCGAATCTGGACACTTGTGCCCGCCGGGTGCTAGCGCTCGGCCCGCCCGGAGGGGACATGGACGAGGCGCTGCTCGGCTACGCCAGGAAGCACTTGAAGGAGTCGCAGGACGCGCTCGCCGCGTGCGCGAACGATGCCGGTTTCGTCGAGACGCTGGGCAAGATCGCCGACGCGCTAGCCAGCGCGCTAACGGCCGGGCGAAAGGTCCTGCTGTGCGGCAACGGCGGCAGCGCCGCCGACGCGCAGCATATCGCGGCGGAACTGATGGGCCGCTTCGAGCAGGAGCGCGCGCCGCTTGCCGCGGTCGCGCTCACGACCGACACCTCGGCGCTCACTGCGATCGGCAACGACTATGGCTTCGAGCAGGTTTTCGAGCGTCAGGTGCGCGGACTCGGCACGAAGGGTGACGTGCTGATCGCGCTTTCGACCTCCGGTAATTCCAAGAACGTGCTGCGCGCGCTCGATGCTGCGCGCGAGAAGGGGCTGGTGCGTATCGGCTTCACCGGCGCCAAAGGCGGCGAGATCCAATCGCGATGCGATCTTTTGTTGCGCGCGCCGTCCGAGCGCACATCCATCGTCCAGCAGGTTCATATCGTCGCCGCCCATATCGTGTGCGGCCTGGTCGAGCGGCGGCTCGGCGCCGGTCGTTGACCGTGCTGGCCGACGTGCGGCCAATTCTGCTGGTGCCCTATGCGTGGATCGGCGACTTCGTCCGCTGCCACTCCGTCATCAGGATCTGCAAGGAGCGCTGGCCCGATCGCCCGGTGGACGTGCTGACGTCGACGCTATGCGCGCCGCTGCTCGATTATATGCCCGGCGTGCGCAAAGGGATCGTCTGGGACCTGCCACGACGCCGGCTCGCGCTTGGCGAGCAGCGTGGGCTCGCGGCGCGACTGCGCGCAGAGAATTATGCAACGGCGCTGATCATGTCGCGCAAGTGGAAGGCGGCGCTGGCGCCGGCGCTCGCCGGTATCCCCGAGCGCGTCGGGTTCGTCGGCGAGCTGCGCTACGGATTGCTCACCGACGCGCGCGCCGGCGAGAGGACGTTGCAACGCATGATCGACCGCTGCGCCATGCTCGCGCTTCCGCTTAACGCAAAGCTGCCGGAGCGCTGGCCGCTGCCGGAGCTCGTGGTGCTGAGGCAGGAAATTTCCAATTGGCTCACGCGGCGCGGGCTTACGGGCGAGAAGCGCCCCGTCGTTGTGCTATGTCCGGGTGCGGTGGGACCGGGCAAGCGCTGGCCGGAGACTCGCTACGCGGAGTTGGCGCGGTTGCTTAAAGCCGAAGGCGTCAGCGTCTGGGTAGTCGGCGGTCCGGGCGAGAAAACGATCGCTGAAGAAATTTCGGCCGGCGGGAAATCCGCGCGCGATCTCACCGGCGACGACCTGCGCAACGGGGTTCTCGCCATCGCCGCGGCCGATGCCGTGGTCTCGAACGATTCGGGGCTGCTGCATGTGGCGGCCGGGATCGGAACGCCGGTCGTCGGCTTGTTCGGGCCCACCAGCCCGTGGCACGACGGGCCGCTGAACCAGATCGCCGCTATCGTCGAAGCGCCGTGGCGCGGGGCGGAAGGCGATTTTCGCGGGCGCACCACGGAGGACATTCCGGTGGAACAAGTGCTGGCGGCCGTGCGCAAGGCGCTCAAGCGCGCGTGACTTTCTCGATTGCTGCCGCCACCTGGGCCACGAATGGCGGTTCGTCCATTGCGCCGACGATCTCGATCAGGCCGCGCCCCATGGGTCCGGTGAGGCCGGGCTCCGAAGCGACAAAAATTCCGACCAGCGGTACCGCGAGAGCCGCAGCCAAATGGAGCAGCCCGGTATCGACGCCGACCACCAACGCGGAGCCGGCAATCAGCCGCGCAACTGCGTCGAGCGGCTCCTTATCAGATACGCGCGCGCCCGGTATCGAGGCGGCGATACGCTCGGCCGCGGCGCGCTCGTCGTCACTGCCCCAGGGCAGGACGATTTCCAGGCCGCGGCTATGGAGCGCCCGGCCGGTCTCGATCCAGCGCTCCTCGGGCCAGCGCTTCTTGGCTTGCGCCGTCGCGTGCACGAACGCAGCGTAGGGCTTCGCAGAGGGTGCTCTCAGCTTCGCGCGATCGAGGCCGTAATCGAGGTTGCCGCCGGGCGAATAGCCGAGCGCGAGCGCGGTGAGCCGGCGATTGCGCTCGATCGCGTGCAGATCGCGGCTCACGGAGTGGCGGACATTGTAAAAAATGGAAGCGGCGGGCTCCTTGATGCTTTTGCGGTCGTAGCCGTGGCGGGTTCCCTTGGCGGAGCACGCCATCAGCACGCTCTTCATCAAGCCCTGCGTGTCGATCACAATGCTCGATGGCCGCGCGCGAACGAGGCGCTTAAACGCGAACGCTTCACGCCAAGTCGAGAACGTTAGGAGGTTTAAGCCCCACCAGCGCCGCGCGGCGACGGGGATCACCTCGTTCACCGCCGGATGCAGCCGCACCAGCGGCGCGAAGGCTTCCTCCACGACCCAGGCGATGCGCGCATCGGGAAAATACCGGCGCGCGTCGGCGACCGCCGGCATGTGGTGGATCACGTCGCCGAGCGAGGAGGTCTTGATGAAGAGGATGTCGGGCATGATCAGAAGAACGGCGGCTCCTGCTAGGGCCGCTCGCATAACACGGCGGCCCCGCGACCGCTTCCGCTTTCCTGTAAATCATTGACACCAATCGTGAAGCGGCCCGGATTCGTTCCTATCGCCCCGGCTTTGCGGCCATGTTAGGAGAAAGCGGGCTTGGTTGGGGTGTCGAAATCCATCATGGCGTCAGCTCCGCGACGTGAAACAACGCGCGAAGTACGGGACGCGCCGCGCATTCGCGTCGGCGTGATCGGCATCGGCGTGATGGGCTCGAATCACGCCCGCGTGCTTGCGGAGCTTCCCGGCGTCGAGCTCGTGGCACTGGCCGATCCGGACCGGGATGTGGCCGGGCGCGTCGCCGAGCTGCTCGGCACCAAAGCGGTCGGTGGGCACAAGGAGCTGATCGCTGCCGGCGTCGATGCGGTGACCATCGCGGCGCCGACCCATCTGCACAATCCCATCGCGCTCGATTGCATCGCGGCCGGCTGCCACGTGCTGGTGGAAAAGCCGATCGCCTCCACGGTCGAGGAGGGGCACGCCATCGTCACCGCGGCGCGCCGCAAGGGCGTGACCCTGATGGCGGGTCATGTGGAGCGCTTCAACCCGGCGGTCGAGGCGATCAAGGACGCGCTGGCGGGCGAGGATATTCTTTCCATCGCGATCACGCGGGTCGGGCCGTTTCCGCCGCGCATGTCGAACGTCGGCGTGGTCATCGATCTGGCGGTGCACGACATCGACCTGATCCGCTGGTTCACCGATTCCGATATCATCGAGGTGCAGCCGCAGCTCGCCAGCACCGTGGCGCAGCGCGAGGACATCGCGCTTCTGCAATTCCGCACCGCTTCCGGCGTGCTCGCGCACATCAACACGAACTGGTTGACGCCGTTCAAGGCGCGCACCGTGCACGTCGCGACCAAGAAGAAATACGTGATCGGCGACCTGCTCACGCGCCAGGTCAGCGAATGCTTCGATTACAAGGCCGACGGCAGTTATTCGATGCGGCACCTGCCGGTGGGCCATTCGGAGCCGTTGCGCGTCGAGCTCACGCGCTTCATCGAGGCGATTCGCTCGGGCGAGAAGCCAGCGGTCACCGGCGAGGAAGCGGTTGCGAGCCTGGAAATCGCAATCCGCTGCCTCAATGGCAATAAAGCCGTCGCGCATCCGGCCGCGCTTCGCGTGGCTCGCTGAGCGCTGGCGGGCTCCGGCCGATGAATCAGCACGCGCGGCTCATGGATAAGCCGATCCCGTTCATCGATCTCGCCGCGCAGCGGAAGCGGCTTGGGCCGGCGATCGATGCCGCTGTCGCACGAGTCATGACGCACTGCCAGTTCATCATGGGCCCGGAGGTGCGGGAGCTTGAGGCCAAGCTCGCCCAGTTCAGCGGCGCGCGCCACGCGATCTCCTGCGCGAGCGGCACCGACGCGCTGGTGCTGGTGCTGATGGCGAAAGGCATTGGCGCGGGAGACGCCGTGTTCTGCCCGGCCTTCACCTATTGTGCGACCGCGGAAGCGGTGGCGCTCGTCGGTGCCACCCCGGTGTTCGTCGATGTGGACGCAGAAACCTTCAATATCGATTCGAACAGCCTTGGGCGCGCGATCACGACCGCGAAGAAGCAGGGCTTGAAGCCCAAGGCTGTGATCCCGGTCGATCTATTCGGCCTGCCCGCAGACCACGACGCGGTGAGGAAAGTCGCCGAAGCGGAAAAGCTCTTTATTCTTGACGACGCCGCGCAGGCATTCGGCGCGGTCTACAAGGGAAAGAAGCTCGGCAAGTTCGGGCTCGCCACCGCCGCGAGCTTCTTCCCGGCCAAGCCGCTCGGCTGCTATGGCGACGGCGGCGCTATCTTCACCGACGACGACGCGCTTGCCGCGATCATCAAGAGCATCCGCGTGCACGGGGAGGGCGCCGACCGCTACGACAATGTGCGGATCGGCATGACCGGCCGGCTCGATACGATCCAGGCGGCGGTGCTGCTCGAAAAGCTCAAGATTTTCCCCGAA
Source organism: Hyphomicrobiales bacterium (assembly GCA_043767065.1). Lineage (GTDB taxonomy): Bacteria > Pseudomonadota > Alphaproteobacteria > Rhizobiales > Xanthobacteraceae > JAHFPN01. The sequence continues at coordinate 9,894 of JAYUHJ010000280.1, forward strand.
GAGATCGAGGCCCGCCAGCGCATCGCGGC
>JAYUHJ010000281.1:0-1716 GCA_043767065.1 Hyphomicrobiales bacterium
TGGTGATGCGCACCCGGCGCAGCTCGATGTCATCCTCGGGCGACACCACGATCTCGGTATGCGTATCGAAATGCGCGTCACGGCGGCGGAATTCCACGCGCTGCTCGGTGAAGATCGCTTCGTAGGTTTCCGTGCGTTTCAGCGCAGGCTGAAACGCGGATGACCAGAACTCGCCGCTCGTCACGTCGCGCAGGTAGCAGAACGTGCCCCACTGATCGCTGGTGCCGTCCTCGCGCCAGCGCGTGACAGCGATGTCCTTCCACCGGCTGTAGCCGCCGCCGGCGTTCGTGATCATCACGTTGTAGCGGCCGTTGGAGAGCAGCTGCACGCCCGGTATCCTCGTATCGGGCGTGCTGAAGACGCGCATCGGCATCTCGGGGATTTCCGCGATGGCGCGAAAATCCACCCACTCGGGAACGTTCGAATACACCGCCTTGGCTCTCGGGATGCGTTCCTGGAGCAGCAGCAGGGTGGCCTGAAACAGCGGATCCGAGGCGAAGCGCCGCTGCATCGGCCGGTCCAGCAGCAGGTACGCCAGCGACAGCAGGCTCATCCCCTGGTGGTGGGCCATGAACGAACGCACGACGGCGCTGGTCTCCGCGCGGCGCAGACGCGCCGGGGTGTAGTCGACCGCCTCATAAAAACCGAATCTGCCGAGGATGCCGTCAGCTGCGAGCCGTTGCAGATTCTCGCAGGCCTCCTCGGGCGCGACCATCAGCGCGAGCGCCGTGGCATACGGCGCGATCACCAGATCCTCGCTCAAGCCGCGCTTGAGTCCGAGGCCGGGCACGCCGAACGCGCGGTACTGGTAGTTGCGCGCCGCATCGACCGTGTTATAGCCGGACTCCGACATGCCCCAGGGAACGCCGCGCTGGGCGCCGTATTCGATCTGCCGTCTGACCGCAGCGCGGCAACTCTCGTCGAGCAGCGTGGTGCTGTAGGCCGGCATCACGATCAGCGGCATCAGGTATTCGAACATCGAGCCGCTCCAGGAAAGCAGCGTCGCACCGCTGCCCGCGTTGATGAGCAATCGCCCCAGCGCAAACCAGCTTTGCTGCGGCAGTTGTCCTTGCGCGATCGCGACGAAAACCGCGAGGCGGGCTTCCGATGCCAGCAGGTCGTAGTAGCCGGCATCGCGCCTGCGCTCGCTCACGTGGTATCCGATCGCCAGCAGATGCCGCACCTCGTCGTACAGGAAATCGTAGTTCATGCGCGCCATTTCACCCGCCTGCAATGCGAGCTGCGCAATTTCCTCCATGCGGGCGCGGGCGGACGGAACGCCTTGCGCCGCCAACTCACGCAGCGTCGGCATTCCGTCCATGTCCGGCATTTCCGACGACGGCGCGAGCAACGTGAGCTCATCCAGCGCATCCCGGCATTGCCGGTCGAGGGCGCGCGCCCAGTCATCGGGTTCCGAATTCGAATCTTTGCCCAGACCGCTCACCAGCTGCGCGGCGTTTGCCGCCAACCGCTCCAGAACCCGGCGCGCAGCCAAGAGCGTGGAGGGCCGGTCCGCCAGCGCCGATTCGAGATCCTGCTGGAAGCGGAGCAGGGCGTCCGGCGCCATCTGCGGTGCGGCATCGAGGAGGGCTCTGAACGTGTCCTCGAGCCCGTCGAGCCATCGCGCCGCGAGGATGGGCTGATCCGCCAGCGTGGCGAGGCCCGGCCGCAGCGTCAGCAGATGGCCGGCGAGATTGCCGCTGTCGACCGTGGAAA
>JAYUHJ010000282.1:0-1715 GCA_043767065.1 Hyphomicrobiales bacterium
CGCCATCGAAGGCGTGCGGCGGCTGCTCGACTATCAAGGCCCGCGCTATGCCCAACTTTACCTCGACCGCATCGCGCGTTTCACCAAGAAGCCGAACGCCGACGGCGCGCTGATCCGCGAGCTCGCGCGTCATCTGGCCGTGCGCATGAGCTTCGAGGATACCATCCGCGTGGCGCAACTGAAGTTACGCGACGGCCGCATCGAGCGCCTGCGCGGCGAAGCCAAGGCGCGCGCCGGCGATCTCATCGAAGTCACCGAGTTCCTGAAGCCGGGCCCGGAAGAAATCTTCTCTATCCTGCCGCCCGCGCTCGGGCGGCCGCTGCTTGCCTTCATCGCCCGCCGCGGCTGGAGCGAGAAGTCCTGGCCCATGCGCGTGCGCACCACCGGTGTCGGCGGCTATTTGCGGCTCAAGTTCCTGGCGAGCTTGCGTTCCTGGCGCCCGCGCAGCTTGCGCTACGCCGAGGAACAGGCCTGGATCGAGCGCTGGCTCGCGCTGATCGAGCGCACGCTCGCGGTCGATGCCGCTTTTGCCCGCGAGGTGGCCGAGACCGCGCGCCTGGTGAAAGGCTACGGCGAGACCTATAAGCGCGGCCACGGCAATTGGACCCGGATCGTGGACGAGGTGATCGAACCGCTGCTTGCCGCCCGCGCGCCCAAGGGCCTGCTCACCGACGCCGTCGTGCAGTGCCGGGTCGCCGCGCTCGCCGATCCGGAGGGCCAGACTCTGGGCCGCGTCATCGATTCGGTGCGCGCCGCCTCGATGGAGCGCCGCATTGCCGCGGAATAGCGCCGCCTCTCGCGGTGGACAGGCAAAATCCATGGCCGATCCGAAGGACGAATATCTGCTCCGCCCCGACCCCGCCGACCCGCGGCTGACCGTGCGCGTCGAAGGCGTCGACCAGACCGGCGCGCGCGTCGCGGCTTCGGTCACCGTCGAGCGGCCGCTCACCATCTTCCTGAACAAGCAGGAAATCGTGACCGCCATGACCATCGGCGATTTCCCCGAGTATCTGGCGATCGGGTTCCTGCTCAATCAGAACATGCTGAAACAGGACGACCAAGTGACCGGCGTCGATTACGACGACGACCTCGGCGTCGTCGTGGTGCGCACCAAGCGCGCGACCAATTACGAAAAGAAGCTGAAGAAGAAGGTGCAGACCTCCGGCTGCGCCCAGGGCACCGTGTTCGGCGACCTCATGGATATGATCGAGGACGTTACGCTGCCGCGCACGGAGCTGCGCACTTCCTGGCTCTATACGCTCACCCACAAGATCAACACGACGCCTTCGCTCTATCTCGAAGCCGGCGCGATCCACGGCTGCGTGCTCGCCCACCAGGATAAGCCACTGATCTATATGGAGGACGTCGGCCGCCACAATGCGGTCGATAAGATCGCGGGCTACATGTTCCGCCACAAAATCACGCCCGGCGACAAGATTTTCTACACCACCGGCCGGCTCACCTCGGAGATGGTGATCAAGACCGTGCGCATGGGTATCCCGATCCTGGTGTCGCGCTCCGGCTTCACCGCCTGGGGCGTCGAGCTCGCCCGAAAATCGAATCTCACCTTGGTCGGGCGCGCGCGCGGCAAGCGCTTCGTCGCGCTGGCTGGCGAGGATCGCATCGTGTTCGACCAGGATCTGAGCTTCGTCGCGGAGGAGAGCGCCAAGCACCGGCGCAAAGCGGCGGTGCATGATGAATGAGTGTGTATGAGT
>JAYUHJ010000283.1:0-1714 GCA_043767065.1 Hyphomicrobiales bacterium
TTGCCCTGGCCTTCGCCGAACACCAGCAGGTAGCCCAGTCCCTTGTTGCCGCCCACCAGCTCGCCCACGACGACGCCGATGACCGCAAGCGTGGAGGCGATGCGCAGGCCGGCGAACAGCGGTGGCATGGTCGCCGGCAGCTCGATCATGCGGAAGATCTGCCAGCGCGTGGCGGAGAAGGAGCGCGCCAGGTTCACCATGTCGGGGTCCACCCTGCGCACTGCCGTCAGCACGTTGATCATGACAGGAAAGAAGACGATCAGGATCGCCACCAGGATTTTCGGATAGACGGTGAAGCCCATCCACATCACAAACAGGGGTGCGAAAGCGACCTTCGGCGCGATTTGCAGCGCGAGCAGGTAGGGCGAAAGCACCAGCTCCACGCGTGGCGCGAGACCGAGCACGAAGCCGATGACGGCGCCCAGCAGCGAGCCGATGACGAAGCCGACGATCACCTCGAGCGCTGTGATGCCGGAATGCATGAACAGGCGCTCGACCTGCAGCATCCGCAGGAATTCCTGCCACACGCGCGAGGGCGGCGGCAGGATGAAGGCGGGAATGCCGAGCAGCGGTGGCAGCCACTCCCAGGCCGCGAGGAAGGCGACCAGCAGCCCGATGCTGGCGAGGAGCGTGCCTCTACTGAACGAATTCGTTCGTGTAGAGGTCGCCAATCGGCGTTTCTTTCTGCACGATGCCCTGCTGGACGTAGAACTTCTGCAGCGCCGCCATGCGCGCCGGATCGATGATGCCGAGTGTTTTCTGCCCCGGGTAGACCAGCGTGTTGTAGAGGCCGAATACTTCCTCGATGTAGGCCTCCTTGCCCTTGTGCTGCGGCACCGCCGCGATGTAGTCGGCTACCGCGTCCTTGGGGTTGGTCATGATGTCGCGCACGCCCTTCAAGGTCGCGCGCACCACCTTGCGTACGAGGTCCGGGCGCTTCTTGATCGTGTCCTCGGACGCGATCACGACCTGGGCCATGCTGTTGAATGAGTGGTCCGATTCGTAGATTTTGATCTTTGCGCCAGCGCCGCGCGCATTGGCGATCCATTCCGGTACCGCGGACATCGCGTCCGTCTTGCCTGCCGCGAACAGTTGCCAGACGCCGGACGGCCCGGCGGCCTGCGCCTCCACGTCGTTCTTGCCCAGGCCGGCGGCAGCAAGCATGCCGAGCAGGACGTAGTAGGTGGTGTCCTGGTAGGCCATGACGCTGACGGTACGGCCTTTCAGGTCCTTCGGGCTATTGATTCCCTTGCCATCGTGCACCACAAGGTGGGCGAGCGCGCGCCCGCCGAGGAGCGCTACCGCCTTCACCGGTACACCCTGTGCGCGAGCGATGATCGGCGTGTCGCCGATCGCGCCGCCAATGGGCGCGTTGCCGGCGCCGACCTGCACCGCGGCATCGACGCCGCCCTTGGCAGTGACGAAATTCACCTTTAGCCCCTCCTGGGCGAAGTAGCCCCGCTGCTGCGCCAGCATCCACGGCGCGAAAGCGGGCAGGAAGGCGGGGGCGGGCAACAGGTAGGTGATCTCTTCCGTTTGGGCGCGGGCGGAAAAAGAAAGCACCAGGGCCATAAGCAAGGCGGTCGTTTTCATATTGTCTGTTCCTCCACGTGTAGCAATTCCATCAGGCGCGCCAGGTACTCGCCGACGCGCGGCGCGCGCCGGCGCGCGAGCGGATCCAGCCGGTCGGGCAGGTCGACCGTAATCTCCTCGA
>JAYUHJ010000284.1:0-9886 GCA_043767065.1 Hyphomicrobiales bacterium
ACGGGAGCGCTTTTGAATCTATGTTGCGCATTCGTGCGCGATCTTGAATCAAAATTACGCGCTAGGATGATCAAAATACTTTTGCAACAAAATCGGCACCTAAAGGACATTCCGTGACTGCGGTAGAGAGTCTGCTTTTGGGGGGCAAAGCGGACATCGACCAACCGTGCTTACCAACCTCGATTTATGGTCGAGATGCATCAACATGCGCATTGATACACATGGCACAACGATGTTGATCAGTTTTTCCGTGGTACGCCTGCGGGTACGATACATTTCGACGCAGGACTTTGCTGAGTCAATTCAAGGCGTTACGCTATCAGTGTGATTCCAGCCCTGGGCACCATATGCTTTTATTCCTATTTTTGAGATGAAGTCAGATGCGCAACTGAAGCGGATGCATTTCGGTCGAAGCAAAACAGAGATTTCCTTATCAGTCTTGATTATCGCCAGCGTCAGAGGGGTGGCGGAACGAATCGCCGACTGTGTTTATGGCAACGAAATGCCACGTCATCGACTTGTAACGCGCAGGAAATACGGCTCTTCCCATAGGTCCGGCGATCTGTTCTCCTGCCGAGGGCTTTGCCTGAATCAACCGCTGGGGGCGGCATGAAAAGTGTTTTGCTGATTGGCTGGGCTGCGATTCTTTGCGGCCTTTCGGCTTTGCCAGCCGCTGCCGAAGAAAAAGATCTGCGTCTTGCAGCGGGGCTCCAAGACAACTCTTTCCTTATCGAGGAAGCTTACAATCAAGAGGCCGGAGTCGTTCAGCACACCGCAATTCTGCGGCGGCAAAATCGGGACTGGTTCTTCAATTTTACTCAGGAATGGCCGCTCGGCAGTCAAACGCATCAGTTTTCGTATTCAGTTCCTTACTCATGGCTCCGTCAGGAGGGGCAGCGAGTACATGGCATTGGAGACGTAATGCTGAATTATCGTTTTCAGGCGATGCTCGAAAGCGCTACCAGCCCGGCCTTCGCGCCACGCTTCAGTCTGATCTTGCCGACCGGCGATCCGAATAAGGACCTGGGCAGCGGCTCGCTCGGTTACCAGGTGCTACTTCCATTCAGCAAGATCGTCAGTGATCGCGTGACTCTGCACTTCAATGCTGGTCTGACATCTTACTTTGATGTGATGGGCATGCGCCCCACCAACTATCTCTTGGGAGGCAGCGCGATCTATGCGGTCACGCGCGACTTCAACCTCATGCTTGAGGCGTTGGGCGAATGGACCGAGAGCGTGACTGCACCAGGGCAGATTGAACGCGAGACGAGTTTCACGATATCTCCTGGTGTCCGCTACGCAATCAACTCGTCGGCCGGCCAGCTCGTTCTGGGGTTCGGGGTGCCAATCCGCTTCTCAAGGGAAGGGACTGACTACGGCGCGATCCTCTACCTGTCGTTTGAGCACAGCTTCTTGAAGTGAAGCGTGCTTGCGATGCAATTGGATGAGCTTTCTCTATTTGGACTGCTCGCGGTCACGGCGATGCTCGTCTTCTATGCACTGGAGGATCGCAGCACGTGGTTTATTCTTGCGTTCGCCGCGGCCTGCGCATTGGGCTCAATCTATGGCTTTCTGCAGGGCGCGTGGCCGTTCGGGATAATTGAGGCCATCTGGGCTGTAGTCGCTATTCATCGATGGTCAAAAAAGTCCAACTAAACCGCGATTCGAGGAGGTTGCTCCTTGACCCTAAAAGTACATCCGCATATGCCTCGGGCATGAGCCGGAATCGCTGAAGCCGAGCATTATATCAATGAGTGCTGCGGCAGTCGGAGTGGAAAGCGTCTTGAAGCGAACAGCGTTAACCACACTTTCCAGTTCAGCTCTGCGCCGAGCTTTGGTGGCCGCGTGCGCTCTGGCTTTCCTGCTTGCTGGCTTCGCCCATAACATTCAACATTTTGATACACGCACTGTGCCTCTCAGCTGGCAGACAACGATTGGCCCGTCGGACGATTCACCTGATCCGTCAAAGCAAGCGTCAATGGCGATCGAACATTGTCATGGCGCAATGCCGGTCGTCGCGTCTTGGATGCCTCCTGCATTGGTGTCCAAGGAAATGCCGCTCGCAATCGTTGACGCCACGATCCTGGATCCTCCCAGTACTGTAGTCCCGCCTCCCATATTGCCCGTCTGAAGGTAATTCGCGGCGCCCTGTCTAGGCTGGGCGCCTTCGATCAACTTCGTTCAGGTGGGATGTATGTTTTTTCGTAACGCACTCGTATGGGCGTTTGCAGCGGCGATCACTTCGGCCGTTGCTCCTGCAGCGTTCGCGCAGTCGTCGCCCGCGCTCACGCTCACGAGGGCCTTACAGCGTGCGCTCGCAGCAAATCCACGCCTCACCGCTGCTGAAAAGGATATTGGGATTGCAATCGGTCGAAAAATCCAGGCCGGCGCGATTCCCAATCCTGAAGTCTCGTTTGAAGTAGATAATGCGCTTGGCTCTGGCGATTATCGTGGGTTCCGTTCCGCGGAAACAACTCTCCAACTTAGCCAGTTGATTGAGCTTGGTGGAAAGCGCGAAGCAAGAGTGGCGGCAGGGGTCGCCGAACTCGACAGCGCGCGCTGGGAGCGTGCCGCCCTTCGCCTCGAAATCATTTCAGAAACGGCGGCGGCCTTTTTTAATGTTCTGAGCGCGCAACGTCGTATTCAGATTTATGACGCCCATATCGCTTCGCTCGACCGCCTAGCGCCGCTGCTGCAGCGACGTGTAGACGCAGGAGCATCGTCTCCAGCGGAGACAGCTCGGGCCCAGGTCGCCGCAGATTTGGTACGTGCGGAGCGCGAACGCACGCGGACTGCGCTAGCCGTGGCGCGGCGGGAATTGGCCGTGCTCATGGGCGTGAACGCGCCGGATTTTGCGCTAGCGGTAGGCGATTTGAGCCGGGTCGGTAGGCCGCCACCCTTTCAGACCGTGCTGCTAGGGCTGGACAGTAATCCGCAACTGATCCGCTGGACCGCGATCCGAGCGCAGAGGGACGCGGAGCTGCTCTCCGCGCGGCTCAAACCAATTCCTGACCTCCGCATCGGTGTGGGGTGGCGGCACTTTCGCGAGTCCAATGATAATGCGGTGCGTCTCGGCGTGAGCATTCCCATTCCTACCTGGGATCAGAATCTCGGCGGAATTCGAGTAGCCGAGGAATCGCGCGCCAAGGTGGATGCCGAGCGTGCATCAAGCAAAGCCGCGCTCATTCTCACGCTCGGCAAGGCCTATGACACGCTCGCGGGGTCGCTGCGCGAGATCGAAATCCTGCGATCCTCAGCCATTCCCAACGCCCAGAGGGCGGTCGAGGCCGTCGAGAGCGGCTACGGCCAAGGGCGGTTCACCCTGCTCGAAGTCCTGGACGCGCAGAGCACGGCGGCGCAAGCCGCGCTGCGCCTGGAGGAGGCCTTGATCAGGTTTCATAACTCCGTCGCAATTCTCGAAGGCCTGACGGGAGTTCCATTCAGATTGAGCCGCGAGATACCGAGATGAGACGTTTCGCGCGCAGCATCGGTTTCTTGTTCGCCGCTCTTCTCGTTGTGGCGGTTCTGGCTTTCTATTTCCAGCTTCCATCTGGTGGCAAGGCACCCGTCATCGATCCTCCTGGCCGCGAAAAGCATCAGGACGGTGTTGAGGCAGTTGAGTTGAGCGACGCGAAGGTGGCAGCGGCGGCAATCGAACTGGAAAAGGCGGGCCCCGGCGTCCTGCACGACAGTCTATTTCTGAACGGAATTCTGCAGCCGAATCAGGAGACGCTCGTGCAAGTGACGCCGCGCTTCCCGGGGGTAGCCAGGGAGATTTTGAAGCGCATCGGCGATCGGGTGGAGAAGGGTGACCTTCTAGCGAAGATCGAAAGCAATCAAAGCCTCACCACGTACGAATTGAGGGCGCCGCTCGCAGGAACCGTCATCGATCGGCAAGTTTCGCTAGGCGAACATGTCGGCGAACAGAAACCCGCGTTCACCATCGCAGACCTCTCGACCGTGTGGGTCGACTTCTCAGTCTACCGCCGCGATCTGAAGCGCGTGCGAGTCGGGAACACTGTGATGATAGACGCCGAGGACGGCGGCCCTTCGATCGAGGCAAATATCTCTTATGTCTCGCCAGTAGGAAGCAGCGACACGCAGAGCGCGCTCGCACGCACGGTCGTACGCAACGAAGACCTGCGATTGCGGCCAGGATTATTTGTGACCGGCAGAGTGCTGATGGCAGCGAAGCCGGCCGGCATCGTCATCAAGTCGAGCGCGCTTCAGACAGTCGAAAACCGCACGGTCGTATTCGTACGCGTCGGCAATAAATTCGAAGCGCGCGATGTGGAGGTCGGCGGGCGCGACGCCGAGCACGTCGAAATTACGTTCGGCCTGCTCGAAGGCGACGTTTACGCTGCCAAGAACAGCTTCATCATCAAGGCGGAACTGGCAAAAGGGACGGCTGCCCATGACCACTGATGACCATGCCATGACTGTCGTCACCGCGTTGATCAGGCCGCAAATGGAAGGGCATGTCGTTCGCGCCTTGCACGATATTTCGCCTTTTCCCGGCTTCTCGCTCATGGAGGTGCGCGGGCAGGGGCGCGGCCGTGGCGCAGGCGGCGCGTACACAGCAACCGAATACGATTTCATGTACCACACGCACCTGCAGTTGCAGATGGTCTGCCCAACGGCTGCGGCTCCTGACATTTGCCGAATGATCGCCATGGCCGCATGGACCGGACAAAAAGGCGACGGCGTCATTTTCACCACGGTCGCCACGTCCTTCATGCGCATCCGCGAGACGGGTGAGCAGGCACGCGAGGCGCCCCGATGATCGACGCCATCCTCGCCTTCTCGATCCGCCAGCGCTGGCTGGTCATGATCGCCGTGGTGGGCATGGCGGCGCTGGGGGTGTGGAACTTCACGCGGTTGCCGATCGACGCCGTGCCCGACATCACCAACGTCCAGGTACAGATCAATACCAGGGCGCCGGGCTTTTCCCCGCTGGAAGCCGAGCAGCGGATCACCTTTCCCATCGAAACGGCCATGGGCGGCATTCCGCGCCTGGACTACACCCGATCGCTCTCGCGCTACGGGTTGAGCCAAGTCACCGTCGTGTTCAAGGACGGAACCGACATCTACTTCGCGCGCCAGCTCATCAATGAGCGCATCCAGCAGGTCAAGGACCAACTGCCCACCGGCATCGAAACGGCAATGGGCCCGATCTCGACCGGGCTGGGCGAAATCTACATGTTCACGGTCGAAGCCAAACCGGATGCCCGCAAGGCGAATGGCGAGACGTATAGCCCGACCGATTTGCGGACCATTCAGGACTGGATCATCAAGCCGCAGCTGCGCACGGTTCCGGGCGTCATCGAAGTCAATACGGTCGGCGGATTCGAGAAGCAGTTCCACGTGCTGCCGGATCCGACGCGCCTGATGGCCTACAAGCTCGGATTCCGCGACGTGATGACGGCGCTGGCGGCGAACAACGCCAACGTCGGCGCCGGATATATCGAACGGAACGGCGAGCAATATCTCGTCCGCATACCCGGCCAGGTTGGAAACATCCAAGACATCAAGGACGTGGTGATCGGCGCGCGTGGCGGCATCCCGGTGCGCATCGCCGATGTCGCGGACGTGCGCGAAGGCAACGAACTGCGCGTCGGAGCGGCAACTTTGGACGGCGAAGAGGTGGTCCTCGGCACTGCGATGCTCCTGATCGGGGAGAACAGCCGCACCGTGGCGCGGGCCGTGTCAGCCAAGCTGAAAGAGATTGCCCGCTCCCTCCCGGATGGTGTTGTCGCTCGCACGGTCTATGACCGCAGTACCCTGATCGAGGCGACGATCGCCACGGTCCAGGAGAACCTCGTTGCGGGCGCGCTCCTGGTCATCGCTATTCTCTTTCTAATTATGGGGAACATTCGTGCGGCCGTGGCGACCGCCTTGGTGATCCCGCTTGCGATGCTGTTCACAATCACGGGCATGGTCGAGAACAGGGTCAGCGCCAACCTGATGAGCCTCGGAGCTCTCGATTTCGGCATCATCATCGATGGCGCGGTCATTATCGTCGAGAACTGTCTGCGTCTGCTCGCGGCAGAGCAGCACCGGCGCGGCCGTCTGCTGACGCGCACCGAGCGCTTCGAAACGATCGTCGCTGGGGCGCGCGAGGTCATCCGGCCGAGCCTGTTCGGAACGATGATCATCGCCGTGGTGTATCTGCCCGTGCTCACGCTCGCCGGCGTAGAGGGGAAGATGTTCACGCCGATGGCGCTGACGGTTCTGATGGCACTTCTCGGCGCGGCGCTGCTGTCCATGACCTTCGTGCCCGCCGCAGTCGCATTATTGGTCACCGGACGCGTCGCCGAGAAAGAAAACTGGTTCATGCGCCTGTCGCGGCGCGCCTACCTCCCGCTGCTCGGCGCCTCCATTCGAAACCGGCGCCTCGTGGCGGCTCTTGCAGCGCTTCTGGTCATCGCGAGCGGATTTCTCGCAACGCGCATGGGCGGCGAGTTCATCCCGAGCCTCGATGAGGGCGATATCGCCATGCACGCCATGCGCATTCCCGGCACGAGCTTGACCCAGGCCATCGAAATGCAGCACGCGCTCGAAAGGGTCATCAAGGAATTTCCGGAGGTGAAGAAGACCTTTGCAAAGATCGGCACGGCCGAGATTGCTACGGACCCGGCGCCGCCGAACCTTGCGGACAACTACATCATTATGAAGCCGCGCTCCGAATGGCCGGACCCTCGGCGCTCGAAAGCCGATCTGGTGGCCGCGATCGAGCGGCGCGTCGAAGAGGTTCCGGGGAACAGGTACGAGTTCACGCAGCCGGTCCAGATGCGCTTCAACGAACTGATCTCCGGCATACGCAGCGATGTCGGGGTGAAGATCTTCGGCGATAATCTCGATACTCTCCTGCAGACCGCGACCCAAGTCGAAGCCGTTCTGCAGAGAATACCCGGCGCCGCCGACGTGAAGACCGAGCAGGTGTCGGGCCTGCCCGTGCTCACGGTGAAGCTCAACCGGCCGGCGCTCGCAAGATACGGCCTTAGCGTGGCGGACGTGCAAGCGATCGTGGAGATCGCGGTAGGCGGCAAGAACGCCGGCTTGGTCTTCGAAGGCGACCGGCGGTTCGGTCTCGTCGTGCGCTTGCCCGAGCACCTCCGCGTGGATGCAGACGCGATACGGGCCCTTCCCATTCCGGTGCCGTCCTTCGAAGGACAGACAAACCCGGTGCGGACCGCCTGGGGCAGCTCTCCGCTCGCGCAACTGCGCTATGTGCCGCTTTCGGCCGTGGCGCAGATCGAAATTGCGCCGGGGCCTAACCAGATCAGCCGCGAGAACGGCAAGCGCCGCATCGTGGTGACGGCCAATGTCCGCGGACGCGATCTCGGATCCTTCGTCGCGGAGGCGCAACGCCGCGTCGAGGAGCAAGTGAAATTGCCGGCAGGCTATTGGATCGGATGGGGCGGCCAATTCGAAAATCTCGTGGCTGCCACCCAGCGGCTGGCTATCGTCGTTCCCGTCGCGCTGCTCCTGATCTTCGTTCTGCTCTTAATGAGCCTGGGTTCGGCGGCAGATGCGATGCTAGTGTTCAGCGGCGTTCCGCTGGCCCTGACGGGAGGAGTTGCAGCGCTCCTGCTGCGCGACATTCCGCTGTCCATCAGCGCCGGAATCGGCTTCATCGCGCTGTCCGGCGTCGCCGTGCTCAACGGGCTCGTGATCATCGCGTTTATCGAGAAATTGCGCACCGAGGGCCGTCCCCTGATCGAAGCGGTGCAGGAAGGCGCGCTGACCCGTCTGCGCCCAGTTCTGATGACCGCTCTCGTGGCATCCCTCGGGTTCGTGCCGATGGCGATTGCCACCGGACCGGGCGCCGAGGTGCAGCAGCCGCTGGCGACCGTTGTCATCGGCGGAATCATCTCATCGACGGTGCTGACCCTTCTCGTATTGCCAGCGCTTTACGTGATGTTTCGGCGAGATGAACCGGAGGATGTCGCGGAAGTTTCCACCCCTGCAACTAGAGGAGAGCGACCGTGAAGTACGCAGTGCTTCTTGCCATCGCCCTGGCGTTCTCGACGCCCGCAACAGCCCAACACGCCCACGGCACGAAAGGTCCGAACGGCGGCTTGATGGAAGATATCGCGGGAGTTCACGCTGAGCTTCTGATCGCAGGAACGACGATCACCCTCAACATCTTCGATGAAGGCAACAAGCCGGTGCTCACGAAGGGCTTTTCGGGGTCGGCGCTCATCGTTGTCGGTGCTGAACGAGAAACCCTCGCTTTGACGCCTGCCGCCGAGAACGTTCTGAAAGGAGACGCCAAGAAGCCGATCGGCGCTGCTGCGACGATCACGGTCACGCTGAAGACGGCCGTCGGCAGATCGGGGCAGACCAGGTTCAAGCGATGACGGCCGGCTGGAGGTTGGAAGCGCGAGACGAAGAGAGCTCAATGAGCCGAACGAAAGTCGCCGCATCCTCTTCCGTCGCGCGAAACCGCGTTCGGGTTGCTCTAATTCTCGCAACTCTCACGGTAGCCACTGCCATGTGCGCGATGGCGGAACGATCAATGGCGCAAAAGTCCGCTTCCGATCCGGCATTCTCCGACATCGTAACCTTTGTGGAGAGGTGGGGCTGGACAGCCGATCTTGGGCGGATGTGCGCCGCGCTCAAGCTCGGCCCGGCTGACTTCGAGTGCAAGTTTAAACAGGTAGCAGTAGCCGAAGGCGGCGGCACGCTACCCAACCACGGCTTCAATTTGCCTCTCAACGTCGGCCAACCAGCTCAGTTTATCGTCTTGTATCACCTACGGCCGCTTGTTGGGACGTTCTTCGTGGTGAGCCTCGACGGCACTTTGAAGGCCTCGGTCTATCGAACCCCAGGAGCCGACTACACCGCGCTTCCTGACGCCGATGCCCAGTCCGCCTTCCAAGCCGAGGTCCAGTTCTGGAAAACGAATCTGGCGAAGCTAGAGGAGGTGGCGAAACAGGGCGGAATTAGAAGATAGCGATCTTGGCGGATACCGGCGCTAACGTTCTCGGGACTGCAAATGCGTTGCGGTTATTACGCTGGCGAAAGTTCTAGACGTCACGGCCGAGAGTTGGGTCGGGGTGGTGAATGACAAGATGCGGGGCGGAGTGATTTGCATGGACCGACAGATATCTTGGCCGAGGCGATCCCCCATGATGTTTGATCGCGCAAGTGGGCGCCTGGAAGGAGCCGGCTTGGTCGAGCGTTGCGCGATGCTCGCCCTTCAGGCTGGCGCCAAGGCCACATCCCCATTTAATCATCGCGGCTATTCGATTGGCTGTCGATTGATTTCGTCGGTCGTCGACAAGCACGACATCATCGTGCGCTTAAATGAGGATGCACTGTTTGCCTTTCCGTTTGGCGATTCCTATTGGAGCCGACTGCTCAACCGTAGCTACACCTATGAGGAAGAACTCGACCGATTCCTAAGGCACGTGGCTTCAGTCGATTCTACGTTCCTTGATTGCGGAGCGAATTTTGGGTTCTGGTCGGTACTAGTATCGAGCAGGCCATACGGGGGGCACCAAGCCATTGCCATCGAAGCCTCGCCGGCCAATGCAGGATGGCTACAAAAGAATACGCGGCTGAACGGCAACCGTTTTGAAGTGATCAACCTTGCGATTGGAGGGCGGACCGGCGGAACAGCGCGCATCCACGGACGCAAGAACGAGGCGCTCAGTATCATGCCGGACGCAGGCCCCGCCCGCGGCGAGGAGGTGGGGATTGTCGCGCTCGACGATCTCTTGGACGGCCGGATCGGGCCTGGAGCGAAGCGTATCGTGGTCAAGCTCGATATCGAAGGTGTCGAGATCGATGCGATCAAGGGAGGCCAGCGGCTGCTTGCCGGCGATGTGATGGTCATCTGCGAAGAACACGGGTCGGATCGCCAGCATACAGCTACGCG
>JAYUHJ010000285.1:0-1711 GCA_043767065.1 Hyphomicrobiales bacterium
TTTGTCGCCGCCTCATCGAGATCGTATTCGGCGCGCCGCACCTTCTCGGAGTAATAGCGCCAATCCCAACTCTCGATGCTGATGTTTTGCCCTTCATCGAGCGCATAAGCGGCCAAGCGCTCGCGCTCCTTGCCGGCCTTGGCGACGGCCGCCGTCCATACCTCATCGAGCAAAACGCGCACAGCGCCAGGCGATTTGGCCATGGCGTCGTCGAGACGAAATTCCGCGAAGGTGCGAAAGCCCAGCAGTCGCGCCCGCTCGGCGCGTAACGTGATCGTCTCGGCGGCGATCGCCCGATTGTCGTGCGCATCGCCGTTCTCGCCCCGCTTCGTCCAGGCCCGAAACGCGACCTCGCGCAGATCGCGGCGCGTGGAAAATTGCAGAAACGGCTCGATGCTCGAACGCGAAAGCGTGATGACGTTTTTGCCGTCGAGCCCGAGGTCGGACGCCATGCGCGCAGCAGCATCGACCACGAATGCCGGTAGGCCCCCCAGGTCGTCCGGCGTTTCCAAGACCAATCGGAAGGCCTGCTCATCCGCCAGCACGTTCTGCGCGAACGTCGTGCCCAGCGTCGCCAAACGCTGATTGATTTCAGCCATGCGCTTCTTCGCCTTGGCGTCCAACCGCGCGCCCGCACGAATGAGGCCTCGGTGGTGGCGCTCCAACACGCGCCGCTGCTCGGCATCCAGCGTCAGCTTGTCTTGCCTGCTCTGCAGTTCGTCGATCCGCTTGAAAAGGTCGGGGTTGAGCGCGATCTCGGTGGAGTGCTGGGCGAGACGCGGCGCCATCTCCCGCTCGATGGCCTGCAACTCGGCGTTCGTATCGGCGCCGGTCAAATTATAGAAGACGCGCGCCACGCGGTTGAGGGTGCGCCCCGACTTTTCGAGCGCTGCGATCGTATTGACGAACGTCGGCTTGGTTCGGGCCGACGCGATCTTGGTGACCTCGCGCTTGTGCAGGGCGAGCGCTTGTTCGAAGGCGGGCTTGAAGTGTTCAGGACCGATCTCCTGGAACGGCGGCAACTCGAACGGACCTGTCCACGCCGCGAGCAGGGGATTGGCTGGCGCCGCCTTCGCTTTTGCTGAGCCTTTCCGTGATGTCCCAGCTCCCGCTGGTGGCGTTCGGGCTGGCTGGGCGGCATCCTTGCGATTAGCTGAGATTTTGGTTGTTTTCTTCATCTGGCCGAGCTCCCGCCGATTGCGCACATACCCTGCTCGAGGGGCCGCAATCATACGCGATATTCAGACCCGCAACGAGCCACTATTTGCGTCGCGGACCGCGCCCCGACCCCTCATTCGATAACGTCAGATTAATTGCGCTCAACTCCTTTGCTGCTAATGATTTGCAACTGCAGTATGTTGCCACCATGGCTCTGATCGTGTGGGCGCTATGCAAAAACTCGTGAAACCACCAGCCCCGGCTGCTGGCGCTTGGCGGCGCGAACGAGGTGAAGCGGCGCTTGCCGACGTGCATCGATCGATCGGCGTCACCGCCACCGGTTCGCAGATGCGTAAGGCTGCATCCTTTCTGGGTCCAGGCTATCTGGTGGCCGTCGGCTACATGGACCCCGGAAACTGGGCCACCGCATTGGCTGGAGGCTCCAAGTTCGGCTACACGCTGCTGATTGTCGCGCTCGTCTCCAACATTATGGCGATCATCCTGCAAGCGTTGTGCAGCCGTCTCGCCATCGCTTCCGGGCGCGATCTCGCTC
>JAYUHJ010000286.1:0-1709 GCA_043767065.1 Hyphomicrobiales bacterium
CTAGCGCGCTTGGCGCGGGTATAACCAGTGTTATACTGGTGACATGAAAACCGCCATCTCCGTTCCCGATCGCGTGTTTCGTTCGGCCGAGCAACTCGCCTCACGCTTGGGGGTTTCCCGAAGCGAGCTTTACTCCAGGGCGCTTGCGGCACTTGTGGACAAGCATCAGGACGACTTGATAAAGTCCCGGCTCAATGAGATCTACGGCCCCGGTCGGGAAGACTCGTCACTTGATGCTGAGCTCGGCTTGCTTCAGCATCGCACGCTCGCGCAAAGCAAGCGGTAGTGCGCCGCGGCGAGATTTGGTGGGCTTCGCTTCCAGAGCCCGCCGGGTCCGGCCCTGGATTCCGACGGCCATTGCTTATCGTTTCGGCAAATAGTTTCAATGAGAGCCGCATCAGCACGGTTGTCGCGGCCGTCATCACATCGAACCTGCGCCTGGCCGACGCGCCGGGAAATGTCCGCCTGCCGGTCAAGGGAACCGGGCTTACGAAAGCGTCCGCGGTAAACGTCTCGCAGATCATCACCGTGGACAAGACGTTCCTTACGCAGCGAATCGGCAGACTCAACCCCCGATTGCTCGCCGAGGTTGACGATGGGCTTCGTCTCGTCTTTACGATCTAGATCGGAGTCAAATTCAAGGTCAATGCGATGAACAGGCGTGACACCGTACTGACACTCCTTGCCCTCGGCGCCGCGCCGCATTTTTCCTTCGCGCAGCAGTCGGGCAAGGTCTGGCGCATCGGCTTCCTAGCGCCAGGATCCGGCCCGAACGCATTTATCGAGGCCTTCCGCGAAGAGCTTCGATCATTGGGGTACATCGAAGGACGCAACCTTTCGATCGAGTACCGTTATGCGGCCGGGAACGAAGAGCGCCTGCCGGAACTGGCCGCAGAACTGGTGCGACTCAAGGTGGATGTCATCGTGACGCCGGCCACGCCAGCCATCGCGGCGGCCAAGCACGCGACGAGCACCATCCCCATCGTCATGATCGCGCCGACGGATGCCGTCGGCTCGGGCCTGGTGGCCAGCCTCGCGCGCCCCGGCGGCAACGTCACGGGGATGACTTACCTTTCGACCGATCTTGCGGGCAAGCGACTCCAGTTGCTGCGCGAGGTCCTCCCCAAGGCCACGCGGGTCGCGGTGCTTGGGCTAAAAGGCGGCAGTGGCGCGACCGAGCTTTTTCTCGAGAAACTCGAGGCGGCGGCGCGGCAATTGGGTATCACGCTCGTCGTCCGGAAGGAAAACGAGGCCGCAGCGCTCGGCGACGCGTTCGCGGCCATGCAGCGCGAGCGCGCCCAGGCGCTGATCGTGGAGGTCACACCGTTCACCGGTGAAAACCGCAAGCGGATCGTGGAACTGGCGGCGCAGCATCGGCTGCCGACGCTGATCGAAGCCCGCGGATTTGTGCAAGGAGGCGGGCTCATGTCCTACGGACCCAGCCTGCTCGAGATGTTCCGCCGCTCCGCGCACTACGTGGACCGGATCTTCAAAGGCACCAAGCCCGCCGATCTGCCGGTGGAGCAGCCGACGAAATTCGAGATGGTCATCAATCTCAAGACCGCCAAGGCGCTCGGCCTGACGATCCCGCAATCGCTGCTGGCGCGGGCAGATGAGGTGATCCGGTGACGGGGATGTCCTCCACGCTAGTGCGCACCATGTGCCCGATGAGTTGCCACCCGACGCTCTGCGGCATGATCGCGGAGGTG
>JAYUHJ010000287.1:0-1708 GCA_043767065.1 Hyphomicrobiales bacterium
GTTGCCATCCACGTCTTCAATTTCTGTTAGGCCTAAAAACGTGGATGCCCGGCACAAGGCCGGGCATGACGTCTCAAAAAAATTCGGAGAGCGCGTTCAGATCGCGACTTAGATCGCGCCTTGGATCCACTGCACGATCTTGGGCTTGGGCACTGCGCCGATCTGGCGCGAAGCCATCTGGCCGTTCTTGAAGATCATCAGTGTCGGGATCGACATGATCCCGTACTTGGACGCGGTCTGCGGATTCTCGTCGACATTGAGCTTTACGATCTTGAGCTTACCCTGCAATTCGGTCGCGACCTCTTCGAGCATGGGCGCGATCACGCGGCAGGGCCCGCACCATTCGGCCCAGAAATCCACCAGCACTGGATCGGCGGACTTGAGCACGTCCGCATCGAAAGACGAATCGGAAACCTTGGCGACGGCCATGGCATACCTCGGTAATGGCGTGGGGAATCGGGGCCCTTGGGCGGCGAGATAGGTAGGAGCGCGGACCCCCAGCGTCAAGGTGCACCTAAGTCGCGGATCGCACGCTGAAGCGCGGCATCCAGCGCTGCCACGGGGATTTCCTCGATTGCAGGCTTAACCGTCCACACAAGATGTGCGCGCACGGCCTTGCCGGGGTAGAGCGGCCTCAGCGCCTCGCGATAGAGCGCGAGCTGGCCCACATAGGCGCTGAACCGCTCCTCATTTGGCACAGCCATCTTCCGGTCGGTCTTGAAATCGGCGATGTGCACGGCGTCTGCCGTTTCGGCGAGACGGTCGATGCGGCCGGCGATTTCGATCGGGCCGCTCTCTAACTCCCGGCGAGCGAAAATCGGCACCTCGCCCCGGCTGTTTTCGCGAAACAGCATTGCGCAATCCGCATGGCCGAGCACCGCGATCGCCTCGGCCGCAAGCGCGTCGCGTTCCTTCTCGGTCACATCGACGGCCTCGGTGAGAAAGCTCTTGGCTCGATCTAAGCGCTCGGACGGCGGAATTAAAACCAGCGCATGCAGCAGGGCGTGCACGAGCTTGCCCCGGCGCAACGGGTCGAGGCCTGCGGCAGGCGCTGAGCGCGTCCGCTCCATAACGGCATCGGCCATCGCCCGCGACGGTGCGATGACCCGCGTGAGCGGCCTTGGCGGCGGTGCCGGGAGCTTAAGCCATGAGGGCTGTTCGATCCGCGCGATAGCCGGCGCGAGCTGCTTCTCGGCGCTCTGCGTAGGCGTGGGCTTAAGACGCCACACCTTGCCTTCGAAACCGGGCGCGTCTTGCTCCTCCATATCCTGTCTGAGCGCGTCATGGACGAGCTGGTACCAGCAGCCCTCGGGCAGCTTCGATCTTTCCGACTCGTACCCGCACACGACCAGCGCATCGGCCGCGCGCGTGACGGCGACATAGAGGAGCCGCCGGTATTCCTCCTCGCGCTTGCCGCGCGCGGTCAAACGGGCGTCGCCAAGATTTTTCGAATCGAACTTCTTTCCAAGCGCCCAGACCGGCGCATCGGGTGCGCCCGGCGGCGCGCCGGGAACCGGGAGCGTCAGCAACCTCGGGTCGTGCCTGCCATCGGCCGGAATTCCGGTGGTGTCGGCAAGCACCACAATCGGCGCCTCGAGCCCCTTGACCCCGTGCACGGTCATCACCCGCACCGCCGAGCTCTCGATTTCGAGATCGCGCTTCACCTCGGCGCCGGCGCGGCGCAGGAAAGCGATGAAGCCCGCGAGCG
>JAYUHJ010000288.1:0-4159 GCA_043767065.1 Hyphomicrobiales bacterium
TCCGACGCTGTATGAGATCCATGCCGCCGGATTAATACCGACCATCTTCGACGGACCACTCGGCGTACCGCCAATACAATTTCACCGCACGGATCAGCCCCGGGGAACACCGCCACCGCGCGGGCGCGGAGCAGGAAATGCATCTTGCGGAGCGCAAAATAGTGGAACTGGAAGCTGAGGTCGGGGGTGACAAAGTTGTTTGGCAATTGCTCGTGGGGAAGCACGATGTTGAGCCCGATCGATTCCTTGCCCTCGTCGTACGCGCCGCGATTGGCGGCTTCCATGATCGACGGCCCGCCACCCGAGCAGACAACGAAATGGCGCTTGCCCTCGGGATCGGGCGGGAAGCGGCTGGCGAGCCGGCCCAATTCGCGCGCGACGTCATAATATTTCGACTTGGCCTTGAGGCTTGTCGCGACCTTGCGCAGCCGGTCGTCATGCGCCGCCGCGATCAGCCCGTCGGCCTTGCCCGGTTCGGGGATCCGCGCCGATCCGTAGAAGACGAAGGTCGAGGCGATGTCGGCCTCGTTCATGAACAATTCGGGCTTGAGCAGCTCGAGCTGGAAGCGCACCGGACGCAGATCCTCGCGCAACAGGAACTCGGTGTCCTGGAAGGCGAGCTTATACGCTTCGCTCTCGGTCTGCGGGCTCGACGGCACATGCTTGGCGGCCTGCGCGTCAACCTTGGAGGACGGGAACATGCGTTTTGGGGGGCGGTGATCGGTCATAAGCGGGCGGGCTTAGCCTGCCATCAACTGCTCCGAAAGGCCTTCGTCGCTTTCGACCAGCCGTTCGCGCTGTTCGGGGCGGAGGAGGCTGCAATATTCGGCCTTTCCGAACCAGCGATAGCGGTTCTTCGCTACCCGGTCATAAAACCAGTCGCGGATTGGTCGCGGGATGATCCGGAAGACGAGGCCGAGCCGGTACCAGCCGCCCAGGATGCGGGCGAGCTGAAAATAGCCGTCGGTCTTGGCATGGGTGCCGTCGGGATCGAGCAGCAGATAGCTGCTGTCGATTGGCAATCCCATCCGCTTATAAATCGCTCGGCCTAGGTCGGATTGGGCCGAAGCGAACTGAACGCGGCCTTCGCGATCATGCCGCATGATGAAATTGGCGCCCGTCGAACACAGCACGCACACGCCATCGAACACGAACAAAGGCGTGTCGCGGCGAAGCTCGGTTGAGTGGGTCATGCCATCTCCTTGGGCCAGGCGTCGTCGATACCCGACCCTTTGGCCGTAGTTGTGATGTCGAGCGTCACGAGCGCGGTGAGATATTGGTCGAGATCGATGAGGTCGAGGCACGGCCTCGCTCCTGCCGACGGAATCTCGCCCGCCGCGATCCGCTTGGCGAGTAGCGCTGCGGGCAGGCACGGAATGTGCGGCCCGTGTCCCTGGCGCGCGACCATGAAGCCTTCGACCAGCATCGGCGCGCCGTCTCGCCCCGTCCCCTCGATCTTGATGTGAAAGCCGCTCCGGTTGCTGCCCACGGGATCGAACAGGAACGAAGCACGGAGCAGCGCATCGGCATGCGGTTCAAGTGAGCGCACCAATCGGAGCCGAACCGCCCAGCTAAGCAGCCATGTACCGAGATGGAGCAGCTTGATTTCATGACCCGCAACGAATCGTAGCCGCTGAAGCCCGGGATAGCGTTCCGGAAACAGGCTAAGGTCAGGTACGTCGCAATCGCCGAACAGCCTCAGTCCGAGCTCGGGATAGCGAACTGCCGTCAGTCCCTGCCAACCGAACACGCGGTACGATTGACCCTTCTCCATTCGGGTGAACGGCTTGCCGACATAGCTCAGGATCGCGCTGGCCGTGCCGAGGCCGCGATTGGTCGCCTGCGCGGCGCTGATCCCATATTCGACCGACGACAAATGAGCGAAGCGAGGGCGATAATGATCGATGAACGCGGCGGTCAGGCAGGGCACGCTGCTGGCCCCCGCGATCACAGCCACCCCCGCCGCTTTCGCCTTCGTGTCCAGCCGGCCGATCCCGGCGACGAAGTCGCGCGCATCGGCGAGGTCGAGATAATGGGCACCCGCCGCGATCGCTGCCTCGGCGACGCGGTAGTCCTGGTCCTGGAACGGGCCGACGGCGTGGATGACGACATCGGGCCGCGCGCTCGTGATCGCCGGGGCAGGGTCGGCGCGAATATCGACGCACAAAGGTTCGGGCGAGTTGGCGGCGGCGAGGCCGACTGCAGCGGCGCGCGCCCGTGTCTCTGACCGGCTGGCGAGGAGCAGTGTGATCGCCGGATCATCGGCCAGCATCCGCGCAACATAGCCGCCAAAATTGCCGGTGCCGCCCAGAATCATCACACGGCAGGTCATGACGGCTTGGTCACCATCAGATGGAAAACAACCAGCAAGCCGAGGAAGGCCGGCCAACCGAGCGCGAACCACAAAATGCGCATCCTCTGGACCGCTGCGGCGTCGAAGGGTCCACCATCCAACTTTCGCTGAAGCGCATTACGAATCCGGATTTGCAAGACAACAACCGGTAACCAGCAAATGCTGGCGAGCGCGTAGAGCGCGTAACTCATGACTAGCCAATATTCGAGCGGGTCGAACCCGCCCTTCCAGACCAACAGCGCGCCGGTCAACGGCTGGGCGACACCAGCCGCGGCGGTGAACATGAAGTCGGCGGTCACGGTTGCCTTGGCCGCGAACAGCGCCGCTCGGTCATCGCCGGCACGCCCACCCATCCAGAAGAAGAAGGCGATGCCGAGACCCGTCCCGAACAGGATGGTCGCCGAAATGATGTGGACCGTCTTGAGGAATGAATAGGCCTCCACGGTCGGCCCTTAATAAACCCGCGCCTTGGGTTTGATATACTCGATGTCGTCGGTCAGGGTGAACTCGTGGACCGGGCGGTAGTCAATCTTCACGCCCCCGCCTTTGCCACCCCAGCCATCGAACCAGGCGATGGTGTGCTTCATCCAAACCTTGTCGTCGCGCGCGGCATAATCCTCGTGCATGTGCGCGCCGCGGCTTTCCTTGCGGTTGGCGGCCGAATGCATCGTCACCACCGCCTGGCCGAGCAGATTGTCGAGCTCGAGAGTCTCGATCAGATCGCTGTTCCAGATCAGGCTGCGGTCGGAGACGCGGACATCGGCCATTGTCTTGTTGACCGCGTCGATCTTGGCGACGCCCTCGTCGAGCGTGCGCTCGGTGCGGAACACCGCGCAGTCGGCCTGCATGGTGCGCTGCATCTCGAGCCGGATCGCGGCGGTCGGAGTAGCGCCTTCGGCATGGCGGAAGCGGTCAAGACGAGCGAGCGCCAAGTCGGCGCCGTCCTTGGGCAACGGCTTTTGCGCCGCACCGGGCGTGAGGATTTCGCTCAGCCGCAAGCCTGCCGCGCGGCCGAACACGACGAGGTCGATCAGGCTGTTCGATCCCAAGCGATTGGCACCGTGGACCGAGACGCACGCCGCCTCCCCCACCGCGAACAGGCCGGGCACGACCGCCTCGGCGAGCTTGCCTGCCGTCACCGGCTCGGGCGCACCGAGCACGAGCGCCTCGACGATCCGCTTCTGACCCTCCCGATCCATGCGTCTCTCCTCGGCGTTCGGGCGCGTGGCCCTCAGGTGATCTCTGCGACGGCCAACGTCCACTCGTCGGCGCCGGGCCCCTCGGCGCGGCGCAGTCGGATGGTTCCCTCCGGCACGCCAGCCTCGTCGAGGCCCTGGTACACACGCACGGCCGCGAGCCGTACCAGCTCGAGCACCGCGAGAAAGGTGGCGATCAGGAGCGGCCGCGTGACCGGCAACCGCGCCTCCAGCTCGAAGATGCGCTCGAACTCGACCGACTCGAAGCGGCCGAGCGTGTCCATCACGACCCGCATGCGATCGCGCACACTGACCGCTTCGCTCGTCACTTCGTGTCGGCCGCTGCCGCTGGACTTGGCGAGCACGCGGCGGAAGGCCTCGAGCAGCGCCACCAGCGAGACGGCCAGAGGTCGCTCCTCGTCCGGCGGCGGCTCGGCTTCCTGCGCCCGCGCCGCGAAGACGTCGCGCCCTTCGAGCGTGCGGTCGCCCAGCTGCTCGGCGACCTCCTTGAAGCGCTGGTAGTCGAGCAAGCGCGCCACGAGCTCGGCGCGCGGGTCGAGCTCGGAATCCTCGCCCTCGCCGCTCGGCGGCAGCAGCATGCGCGACTTGA
>JAYUHJ010000289.1:0-1700 GCA_043767065.1 Hyphomicrobiales bacterium
CTCCACGAACACGGCGCCCGGTCCGGTCGCTTCGCAGGCGAGATCCCCGGGGGTCACGCACGTCTCGATCGCGAGCGGGAGCGTGTCGCCGCTCAGGAGGCGGAGCGTCGCGTCGCTCGCGCGCTCGCCCGTCAGGCGTGCCTCCAGCGTGGCGCCGCTCGCCACCCAGAACGGGCCGGCCACGTGCGTCTGGCACGCCTCTAGCACCAGCGGCTCGCTGAGCAGGCGCTGCGGACCGGGCGTTCCGTCGACGAACGCGGGAGGCGAGCCATCGAGGAAGCAGCGCAGGATCTCCGGGTAGCTGCGCACCACGTGGCGCGCAGCGTCGGGGCTGATCGCGATCCGGCGCAGCCCGCTCAGCGCCGCGACCTCCGCCGGATCGTCGATCGCAGCGAGGTACGCGGCCCAGCGGGCGTCGGTCCAGACCGGCATCGAGTCCAGGATGTGCAGGTTCGCGTCCAGCGCGGTTTCGATCGATGCGGGCGCAATGCGCGCGCGCGCGCGCCGGTCGGCGTCGGTCAGGCCGCCGTACGCGTTCTGGAAGATGCGCGTCATGTCCTCGCTGTCGTACCAGGTGCGAAACCGCGGCACGGTCGCGTCGGGCACCGCCGTCACCTCCGCCGGCGCCACGGGCGCGACGACGCGCGCGATGACCTCCCAGGCTGCGGCACGCCGCGCGCGCTGCGACACCAAGAGCTCGTCCCAGCGCGCCGCGAGCATCGCGTCTGCGGGGTACTCGTGGCCCAGGCCCAGGACCCGGCGGTCGGGCGCGCCCGCGGCCTCCACGCGCACGCCGAGGCCTTCGCAAGCGGGGACCGGCGCCGGGCCCGCGTTACAGCCGAGGGCTGCGCACGCGGCATCGTCGAAATCTACGGTGCCGACATGTTGCGCTACAAGGGCGTGTTGAACGTTCACGGCAACGACAAGCGCGTCGTATTTCAAGGTGTACACATGTTGATGGCGAGCGAATTAGGCAAGCCCTGGGAAAATGCCGAACGCGAAAGCGTGCTGGTATTCATCGGAAGAAATTTGCCGAAGGATGTTTTTGAAGCCGGACTCACTACGTGCCTGGTGAAATAAGCTACCGAGGATGACTAAATTAGCGGAGCCTTGCTAGAGCTTATCAGTGATCGAACTAAACAACATCCGCCATAGCTACACCGGCCGCGTAGTCCTGGATCTGCCGCGCTTTCAACTAAGCGCGGGGGAAGAATGTCTCATACTCGGCTCCTCCGGCAGCGGCAAGACGACGTTGCTGCACATCCTCGCCGGCATCCTAAAGCCAAGCGAAGGCGAAGTGAAAATCGGCGGCACGAGTCTGAATGAAATGAACGGCACGGCACTCGATCGATTTCGCGGCCAAAATATTGGCATCGTGCTGCAAAAGCTCCATCTGATCGCGCCGATTTCCGTGCTGCAAAATTTGTTGCTCGCACAAACGTTGTCGGGTCGGCCGCCCGACGAAGCCGCCGCGATGAAGCTGCTGGAGAATCTCGGCATTGCCGCGCAGAGCAAATCTAAACCAACGCAGTTGTCCCACGGACAAGCGCAACGCCTGGCCATCGCGCGCGCGGTGATCAACCGGCCTAAGCTCCTAATCGCCGACGAGCCGACATCGAATCTCGATGACAAGCATGCTGAAGAAGCGCTCCAACTCTTGCGTTCCCAGGCACATGCCTGCGGAGCCGCGCTGGTATTGG
>JAYUHJ010000290.1:0-4145 GCA_043767065.1 Hyphomicrobiales bacterium
GAGACGCCGCCGGGCGGCCCGGCGGTGTGAGAACGCAGCGGCAACGGTACCTGCCGTCACCCTGAGGTGCGAGGGCGAAGCCCGCGCCATCGCAAGCCGCCTGTTGCCGACTAGCGCACGATTGACTCCGATCTCGGGTAAACCCGAGATCGGTGGGTGACAGTGCTGCCATCCTTCGAGGGCCGCGCTGCGCGCGGCCACCTCAGGATGACGGCAGTCAGAACGCCTTGAAGGTGATGATGGTGCGGGTTTCCTGGATGCCAGGGATCGTCTGCACCTTCTCGTTGACGAAATGGCCGATATCGGTGCCGTCGTCGACGTAGAACTTGATCAGCAGATCAAACTCGCCGGCGGTGGAATAGACTTCCGAAGCGATCTCGGCGTCGGCCAGGCGGCTCGCGACATCGTAGGACTTGCCGAGCTGGCATTTGATCTGGACGAAGAAGGGGATCATGCGCGCCTCCGGCGGCCCAAGCGCCGCGAGGGGACCAGAATCGCGGGCGCGAGGCAAGGGCTTGAAAGCGCACCGGCACGCGCATAAGTTCCCATTCGCAATCTCGTTGGGGTGTCCGGCTTCCGGACTGAGAGGCTTCTCGCCAACCCATCGAACCTGATCCGGGTGATGCCGGCGGAGGGAAATCGAGATGCAGCTTTCACCGCAATACGAGCGCTGGCGCGCCGCACGGGCGCTGTCGTGAGCGATCTCGCGCAGCATGCCGGCCAAGTGCTCGCGCTGGTGCGGGAGCGCAAGCCGCGCGTCCACTGCATCACCAACACCGTGGTGCAGGGCTTTACCGCGAACATACTGCTCGCGGCCGGCGCTATTCCGTCGATGACGACGGCGGCGGAGGAAATCGCCAATTTCGTCGCCGGCGCCGACGCATTGCTGGTCAATCTTGGCACCTTCGACCCCGAGCGGCGCGACGCAATCGGGCTCGCTCTCGAGATCGCGGCCGAGGAAGGAGTGCCCTGGGTGCTCGATCCGGTGCTGATCGAGCGCTCGCCGCAACGCGCGGCCTTCGCGCGCGCACTCACGGGTCGCGAGCCGCGCTTGGTTCGCGCCAACGAGGCGGAGTTCGCGGCCCTGATCGAGGGTGCGGCGACACAAGAAGCGCTCGATACATTCGCCATCAGTCATCTCACCGTTGCTGCGCGCACCGGCGCGGTCGATCTCGTCACCGATGGAAGCAGGCGGGCTTCCGTTGCCAACGGCCATGCCTTGATGGCGCAGGTCACCGGCATCGGTTGCGCCGAGAGCGCGCTGATCGCGGCTTTGCTCGCGGTCGAGGACGAGCCGTTCGGCGCGGCAGTTGGAGGTCTCGTCGTGCTGGGGATCGCCGGCGAGATCGCGGCCGAAAAGGCGCGGGGACCTGGAAGTTTCGCGGTCGAGCTGGTCGACGCCTTGGCCGCGCTCGATACGGCCGCGCTCGTCGCGCGGGCGAAGCTCTCCTGATGCGCGTCGATCTTTTGCTCTATGTGTTGGTGGATCCGACTCGGGCCGGTGGGAGGTCGCTCGCCGAAATCGCCGCGGCGGCGGTGCGCGGCGGCGCCACGCTCGTGCAGTTGCGCGACAAGGAGCGCGAAACGCGCGCGCTGGTGGACGAGGCCAACGCGATCAAGCGGGTGCTGGCGGGCTCGCGGGTGCCGCTATTGATCAATGACCGGCTGGACGTGGCGCTCGCCTCCGGCGCGGATGGCGTGCATCTTGGCCGCGACGATCTCGACCTCGCCACTGCGCGGCGGCTCCTGGGCCCGCGCGCGATCATCGGAGCGTCGTCGCGCAGCCGGGCCGATATCGAAGCGCTGGCGTTCGGCGCAATCGATTACGTGTGCATCGGCGGCGTGTTCGCGACTTCGAGCAAGGATAATCCGGACAAGCCCATCGGTGTTGCGGGCTTCAAGGATCTCGCGCGCACCGTGCGCGAACGCGCGCCCGGTCTGCCGGTCGGCGCCATCGCCGGCATCGACGAGAACAATGCTGCCGAGGTGATGCGTGCCGGCGCCGACGGCATCGCGGTCATTTCCGCGGTGACTGCGGCGGCCGACCCGGAGGCCGCGGCGCGGCGGTTGCGAGCGATCGTGGATCAAGCACGCAACGAGCGGTCGGTTCTCTCCTCCCTCTCCCCAGCGGGGAGAGGGATGGGGTGAGGGGGTGCCGACCATGCGATTCATGTCCCCCCTCACCCGGCGGCCTGCGGCCGCCGACCTCTCCCCATCGGGGAGAGGTGAAGTTTGGAGTCTGCCGCAATGACCGCGATCGCGCTCACCATCGCGGGTTCGGATTCGGGCGGCGGCGCCGGGATCCAGGCCGATCTCAAGACATTCTCCGCGCTCGGCGTCTATGGCGCGTCGGTGATCACGGCGCTGACGGCGCAAAACACCTTGCGCGTCAACGGTATCCACGACGTGCCGGCGGATTTTATCGCGGCGCAGATGGATGCGGTCTATTCGGACCTTGCGGTTGCGGCCACCAAGATCGGGATGCTGTCGCTCCCGGCCACCATCGAAACGGTCGCGCGCGGACTCGATCGCCACAAGGCCAAGAACATTGTGCTCGATCCGGTCATGGTAGCGGCCTCGGGCGATCCGTTACTCAAGCCCGAAGCAATCGAGACTCTCAAGCGCGAACTGATCCCGCGCGCGCTTGTGGTGACGCCCAACCTCCACGAGGCCGCGACGCTCACGGGTCTGCCGCTGGCGCGTGACGAAGCAGCGATGCGTGCGCAGGGCGAGGCGTTGCTCAAACTCGGCGCGCGCGCGGTGCTGGTGAAGGGCGGCCACGGCGAGGGGCCGGAGGCGGTTGATCTGCTGGTGGAGAACAGCGGCGTGCGCCGGCTCGCCGCCAAGCGCATCGCTACTAAGAACACACACGGCACCGGCTGCACGCTTTCGTCCGCGATCGCCGCTGGGCTCGCCAAGGGCATGCCGCTCGCTGAAAGCGTTGCAGCGGCCAAGGAATACGTCAGCGCGGCGATAGCCGCGTCGGAACAATTGAAAATCGGCAAGGGCCGCGGACCGGTGCATCATTTCCACGCGGTCTGGCCGAAGGCTTGAGGAGATCGATATGGCGAAGCTGACAAGACGCACGGCGCTCGGGGCGCTCGCGGGTTCGCTGGCAATGCCCTCGGTGGCGCGCGCGCAAACCACGAAGTGGCGCATGGCGACTTCCTGGCCGCGCAATCTTCCGGGACCGGGCATCTCGGCGCAACGGCTGGTGGAGCGCATCCGCGCGATGAGCGGCGGGCGGCTCGAGATCGATCTGTTCGCCGCCGGCCAGATCGTGCCGGCCTTCGAGGTATTCGATGCGGTGGCCAGCGGCGGCGTCGAGATGGCGCATACCGCCGCGTTCTACTGGCGCGGCAAGATGCCGGCCTCGGTGTTCTATACGAGCGTGCCGTTCGGCCTCGGCCCGGTCGATCATACAGCCTGGCTCGAATTCGGCGACGGCCAAGCGCTGTGGGACGAGCTCTACCGGCCCTTTGGCGTGCGCGCCTTCGCGGCCGGCAATACCGGGCCCTGCATGGGCGGCTGGTTTAGGAACGAAATTCGTTCGGCCGCCGACATCCGCGGCCTACGCATCCGCGTCTTGGGGATCGGCGGCGACGTGTTCAACCGGCTCGGCGCGACGGCGGTCTCGATGCCGGCTGCCGACATCATCACCAGCATGGCGACCGGCGCGATCGACGCGGTGGAATTCCTGGCGCCCTCGAGCGACCTCATCACCGGCGTGCACAAGGTGGCGCCGTTCTATTACGCGCCCGGTTTCAACAAGCCGAACGGAACGGGCGAAGCGGTCGTTTCGCTCAGGGCATGGGAAGCGTTGTCTGCGGATCTCAAGGCCATCGTCACCGAGGCCTGCCGGATCGAGCACGCCACCGCGCTCGCCGATGCTGCCTGGCAGAACGCCCAGGCGTTAGCCACGCTTATTGCCGTGCACGGCACCAAGGTAGTATTCTTCCCCGAGCCGTTGATCGACTCCGCGCAGTCGATTGCGCGAGAATTGATCAGCGATATCGGGAGTTCATCGCTGGTCGCAGGAAGAATCGTCGCAAGCTACAACACGGCGCTGGATCGGAGCCGCGCCTGGTCGGGCCTGAGCGCCAACATGGCGGCCCAGCTTGCGCGCGCGCAGTCGCGGCGGTGAG
>JAYUHJ010000291.1:0-4132 GCA_043767065.1 Hyphomicrobiales bacterium
ACGCCGACGAGATCAAGCGCGAGGCGGATTTGCTCGCGGAAAAGTTCGACCACGACGTGGTGGTGTGGCCGATAGAACGGGTGCGCGAGACGCTGAAGAGCGACATCTATTATCAAGCCTTGCACGAGGCCGATGCGCTGAACCTGCATCCGCTGAATCTGGCGCTGGCACTCGCTAACGATATCGAGCGCGGCGGCGGCCGCATCTATGAGGAAAGCGCAGTGGTTGCCGCCGATCTCGATGGCGTGCGCAAATGGGTCGAGACCGGGACGGAGGCTCGCCGCGTCCGCGTGCGCGCGCACCAGATCGTATTCTGCGGCAGCGCCGGGATCGGCACGGGATTTCCCGATCTCGCGCGCTGCATCCTGCCGGTGGCGACGCATGTCGGCGTCACCGCGCCGCTCGGCGACAAGCTCAAGGACGCGATCCGCTATAGCGGCGGCATCGCCGACACGCGCCGCGCTTTCGACTATTACCGTATCCTCGGCGACCGGCTGATGTGGGGCGGTTACATCACCACGCGCACGAGACGACCGCGGCGGCTCGCGCGCATTCTGAAGCGCGACATTTTCAAGACCTATCCGCAGTTCGGCGAGGTCGAGATCGAGTATTCCTGGACTGGCACGATGGGCTACGCGGTGCACCGCATGCCGCAGATCGGGCTGCTGCGCCCGGGCGTGTGGATCGCGAGCGCCTTCGGCGGGCAGGGCGTCAACACGACGGCGATGGCCGGCGACCTGATCGCGTCGGCGATCGCCGAGAACGACGACCGCTGGCGGCTGTTCATCCCGTTCGGCATGGTGTGGGCGGGCGGCATGTTCGGCCGCGCGGCGGCGCAGATTTCCTATTGGTCGATGGCGATCCGCGACCGGATCGAGGAGCAGCTCGCCCATCGCGCCGAGGCGCGGCGCAAGGCGGAGAGAGCGCGGGCGGCGGAGAACGCGCGGCTCGAGCGGCTGGCGGATAGCACGCAGGCTGCGCAGCCCGTGGCGGCGAAAAAGAAGAAAGCGAAGCCGCTGAAGGCCGGTTGAGCGCTGCGCGGCCCGCGCGCTCCCTTGATGCCGCGGCGGCGGGCTTTGACGTGGATCAACGACGCGATCGGGCAGAGTGTGTTGATTGGCTGTCCATGCTTCGTATGCACCGCTGGCCGTGAAGGAGTCCGTCATGATGTGGGGATACGACTATCCAGGCTATTGGTTCGGCTTTCTTCCGGGGCCGCTCGGAATGATCATCACCATTTTCGTGCTGATCTTCATTTTCGTGTGGCTGATGCGCTACAGCTTCGGCGGCCGGCGTCACCGGCGCGATCGAGGCGGGTCCGCACTCGACGTGCTCGACGAGCGCTTCGCGCGCGGCGAGATCGACCGGACTGAATACGAGGAGCGGCGGAAAATTCTGAGCCGTTAGCCGGCGCTCAGCGCGTCTCGCGGCGCGACATAAACGCCAAGCGTTCGAAGAGATGCACATCCTGCTCGTTCTTGAGCAAGGCGCCGTGCAAGGGCGGGATCAGCTTCTTCGGGTCGCGCTCGCGCAGCGTCTCCGGGCCGATGTCTCAACAATCGGCGGTATCTGTTGTGACGAAATATGACTATCGCGTGAGTTCGCTGAAGCTGACGTCGAACGGATCTTCAAGGTAAGAGCGTGTCTCGCGTTGGTTGTCGAGTGACGCGCGGATAAGAGCAGTGGTGTAGAAGCCCCTTCCGGATTTCGCTTCATCTTCGGACACGGACTTGATCCACCTGACTAATGCGACGTATTCGCATTTCTCATCGCTGTCGATATTATCGTCCATCTTCTGGCATTGAAGAGGCAGACTAATAAGCGGTCGCCCGTTGATTCTCACCTCTCGGATGGGTCGAGCCTTTTCGGCTATTTCACCAATACCAACATAGCCCTTGCGTTTGAGATACGCCGCGAAGACGTCACCGACATTGAAGCCGCAAATAGCGCGTTTCCATCGGGGGCCTTGCCCGGCAGATATGAACCCATACTTGCGAAAATCCACCCATTGCCGATGCTCGCCTTGTCCGACGTTGAAGTAATACACGCCCGACTGGTAGTCGAAGCCGGAAAGTTCCATGTGCAGGGTGTCGTGCGGCCTGAACTTATCGGCGTAGTGGCCCGATGAGATATTTGTCAGAGACTTTCCAAGCTTGTGCAGCAGCGTCTTCTCGACGAGAAGTGCCTCATCCTCGGAGAGTCCTCTGGCTACAACACGAATGATGGGTTCAAGCCCGATTTTGCGTATCGCGGCGATGCGCTTCGTTTTCTCGGTATCAGCCTCGGAATCCAGATGCGCGTTCTTCCTCGAGCCCCTACCCTTGCCGTAATAGAATTCCTCGTGGTTGCGAGGGTCAATGTAAACATAAACGTAATATTCCATGCGTTCCTCTCGGAGCGAAATTCATTCTCACAAATCGAAACACTGCGCAAAAGAGTAGCGAAAGAACATTGGTTCGAGTTGTATCATAGCGCCTGCAGCCGCTTTGTCGCGATCAAATGCTCAGCGCGCCTCGCGCCTGCTCATAAACGCCAGCCGTTCGAACAGGTGCACGTCCTGCTCGTTCTTGAGCAAGGCGCCGTGCAGCGGCGGGATCAGCTTCTTCGGATCGCGCTCGCGCAAGGTCTCCGGGCCGATGTCCTCGGCGAGCAGGAGCTTCAACCAGTCGAGCAATTCCGAGGTCGAGGGCTTCTTCTTCATCCCCGGCACGTCGCGGATCTCGTAGAACAGCTTGAGCGCCTCGGCCACCAGCCGCTGCTTGATGCCGGGGAAATGCACGTCGACGATGGCGCGCATGGTGTCGGGATCGGGGAAGCGGATGTAGTGGAAGAAGCAGCGGCGCAGGAACGCGTCCGGCAGCTCCTTCTCGTTGTTCGAGGTGATGATCACGACCGGGCGGAGCTTGGCCTGGATGGTTTCGCCGGTCTCGTAGACGTAGAACTCCATGCGGTCGAGTTCCTGCAGCAGGTCGTTGGGGAACTCGATATCGGCCTTGTCGATCTCGTCGATCAGCAGCACCGGCCGCTCGGGGGCAACGAACGCGTCCCACAGCTTGCCGCGGCGGATGTAGTTCTTGATGTCGGAAACGCGCGGATCGCCGAGCTGACTGTCCCTGAGCCGCGCCACGGCGTCATATTCATAGAGCCCGTGCACGGCTTTGGTCGTGGACTTGATGTGCCACTCGATCAGCGGCGCCTTGATGGATTGGGCGATCTCGGCGGCGAGCACGGTCTTGCCGGTGCCGGGCTCGCCCTTGATCAGGAGCGGGCGCTCCAGGGTGATGGCGGCGTTCACCGCGACTTTGAGATCGTCGGCCGCGACATAGGTCTTGGTGCCTTCAAAACGCATGGCTTTTCCGATGGTTGAGCGGCGGGGACACTAGACAGCGGCGCTCAGCGCGGCAAGGCCGGAACGGCAACCGCTCAGCTCGGCGGCGATTCGCAGGTCATATCGACCATCGACTCTGGGCGCGTCGATAGGCCGACGACCTTGTTGTGGCGCTCCAGCACGAACGCGGTCAAAGCCGCGAGCGTTTCGGAATCCCAGGGCAGCGGCTTGGTGCCCAGCGCGGAGACCATGCAGAACTGAACCATGCCCTCGGCGGTTATCTTGTCGAGACCGGTTTTCAACCGGACCGATTCGACGAAGTGCGGATACGGCTTGTTGAAAGTGGCGAGGTAGCTGTCCGCCTCTAGATGGCACGTGTTGCACGACCTGCCATTCCGGCTGAGGCTGGTGTCGCCGTGCCGCGCAATTCCCGTCGCAAGGAGCCTGGCGGATTCGCCGGCGAAGGGCTGGCTGTTGACCGGGCGGCTGACCGAGCCCGGATTGATGCCGTAAACGCCGATCACGACGGCTCCACCGCCGATCGTGGCAAAGGCCACGGCAGCCAGCAAATATTTGGCGATCTTGCGCATGCGGCAAAAACTCCATTCCGTAAATTGAAGCGAAGGCTCAAATCGCACGCCCGGAAAGCCTCGCGTCTAGGGCCGTGGATGTCAATCAACGCGACCTGCCGGGGCGATTCACACGGCCGTTGCATTGCTTTGGCATTTGGTGTTAGCCGCCTGTTGTCTAGGGCAGGTTGGGTGGATATAAGCCCGGCCAAAATAAGAACCGGGAACGTAGGGC
>JAYUHJ010000292.1:0-1689 GCA_043767065.1 Hyphomicrobiales bacterium
TGGTTGATCTCTTCGGTGTTCATGCCGGCGGCCGGCTCATCCAGCAGGATCAGTTTCGGCCGGGTGGCCAGCGCCCGCGCGAGCTCGAGGCGCCGTTGCTCGCCGAAGGCGAGGTTGGCGGCCAGCTCATCCTGCCGGTGCGCGAGGCCGCTGAATTCCAGCAGCTGCGAAATCTCCTCGCGCACGCCGCCCTGTCCGCCCAGCCAGCGCGAGAAAAAGCCGCGCTTCGCCCGGTCGGCGGGCGAATTCTGCGCCACCCACAGGTTCTGCCATACCGTGAGCTGGCCGAACAGGCGGATGTTCTGGAAGGTCCGCGCGATCCCGAGCTGCAACCGGAGGTGGGTTGGAATGCTGTCTATGGATTTTTCGTTGAAGTGAATGGAACCTGATGTCAACGGAAAAAGACCTGAAATCAAATTTACGGTCGTGCTCTTGCCCGAGCCGTTGGGCCCGATCAGGCCGAAGATCTGGCCGCTTTCGATGGCCAGGTCGAGGCCGTCCACGGCGCGTACCCCGCCGAAATGGCGCGACACGCCTTTCAGCTCAAGCAGCGCCACGCTTGCCTCCCGTCAACCGCTTGAGCCATTGCAGGGTGGGCGCGTCCAGGAAGCCCTTGGGCCGCACGTTCATCGCCAGCACGATCAGCGCGCCGAACAGCAGGTTGCGCCAGTCGCCGAGGAAGCGCAGGCCTTCGACCAGTAGGCCCTGCACGAACATCGCCGCCACCACCGTGCCGAATACGCTGCCCAGGCCGCCGAGGATCGGATAGGCGAGGGCGAAGGTGGCGAGCAGGATGCCGAAGCTCGCATGCTCGATGTGGGTGGTGTAGTGCGCGTAGATGCCGCCGCCCAGGCCGGCGATCGCGCCGCCGATGGTCATCGCGCTGACCTTCACCGCGGTGAGGTTGATGCCGACCGATTGCGCGGCCAGCTCATCTTCGCCGACGGCGCGCAGCACGGCGCCGTAGCGCGAGCGGTCGAACCACCACAGCAGCGCCATCACCAGCACGACGAAGGCCCAGATGAACAGCATCACCTCCATGGTGGTCCAGCCGTTCTCGGGGAAGTAGCGGATCTGGCGGAATCCCTCGCCGCCCAGCGGCCCCAGTTTCACGCCGCCCTTGGCGACCTGGTAGTCGAAATTGAAGAAGAACAGGCGCACGCCTTCGCCGAAAGCAAGCGTGGCGATGACCAGCATCAGACCTTTCACCCGCAGCGCCGGAAAGCCCACCGCGCAGGCCACCAGCCCACCGAGCAGCGAACTCGCGGCGAGCGCCGGGAGGATCGCCCATCCGGCCAGCACCGTGAGCATGCCGGCGACATAGGCGCCGACCGCGAAGAAGCCGGCCTGCGCGAGGCTGACCTGCCCGGTCAGCAGCACGATGTAGGCCGAAAGCCCGATCAGCGTGTGCACGCCGATGATCTGCGCGAGGCCGAAGTAGAAGTCCATCTAGTCGCGGCCTCCCCTGGGGGCGAACAGGCCGCCCGGGCGGAACACCAGGAACACGAACAGCAGCAGCATCACGTACAGGTCCCGTTCGGTCACGCCGCGGTACTGCTGCAGCACGCTCTCGAAACCGCCGACCAGCAGTCCGGCGATGATCGCGCCGGGTATGCTGCCCAGGCCGCCGATCACGGTGACGATCAGGCCCTTGGTGGTGAGCGGCGTGGTGAGCAGCGGGGAGAGCGT
>JAYUHJ010000293.1:0-4105 GCA_043767065.1 Hyphomicrobiales bacterium
CGCGTCACCGAGCGCACCGCCGAGCTGGAGGCCGCGCGGGAGCGTGCCGAATCGTCGGACCGGCTCAAGTCCGCGTTCCTCGCCACCATGTCGCACGAACTGCGCACGCCGCTCAATTCCATCATCGGCTTCACCGGCGTCCTGCTGCAGGGCCTGGCCGGGCCGCTCAACCCCGAGCAGGCGAAGCAGCTCGGCATGATCCAGGTCAGCGCGCGCCACCGTCGCCGCGGCGATCGGCATCGTCACGCCGCTTGCCGAAGCGAAAGGGCTCGCGCTGCGCGCCGAGGTGGCGGGTGCGACCGGCGCGGCCGTGGGCGATGCGCGCCGCGTCGAGCAGGTGCTGTTGAATCTGCTCAACAACGCGATCAAGTTCACCGCGCGCGGCGAAGTCGCGCTCGACGTGGCGCTGGAGGGCGGCGCGGTACGCATCTCCGTCACCGACACCGGCATCGGCATCAGGCCCGCGGACCTGGCAACCCTGTTCCTGCCGTTCCGGCAGGTGGACGACACGCTCGCTCGCAACCACGAAGGCACCGGCCTGGGGCTCGCCATCAGCCGGCGGCTCGCCGAACTGATGGGCGGCAGGATCGATGCCGAAAGCAAATGGGGCAAGGGCAGCACGTTCAGCTTCACGCTGCCGCTGCAAGGACCGGAGGCGCCGTGAAAAAAAGAATCTTGCTGATTGCCCGCACGCCGCGGGGTTCAGCGCTTGACGGAAAGAATCGTTCGGATCTGATTGGAAAACGGCGGAATGTCGTCGACAGCCGTTTGCCAAACCACCGCGAGGTCCACGTCGAAGTAGCCGTGCACGAGCCGGTTGCGGATGCCGCTCGCCTTGTGCCAGGGAACCTCAGGGTGTGCGTCGCGAAATTCCGGCGTGAGATTCACGCAAGCTTCGCCTACGATTTCCAGATTGCGAATCACGGCGTCCTGGAGCATCCGGTTGGCCTGAAACGCGTCCCGCTCGACGCCTGTCAGGTAGCTCGCGATCCGTTCCGATGCTTCAAGCGCGTGGCGCAATCGCAGTTCGTCCCGTTCATTCAAAGCGGCCGTGCCTCGGAGAGAACGCGGTCTCTGATGAAATGCGAAATTTCGCCCGGCGTGCGCACATCGACGCCCACGCCCAGAAGGTCGCGCAACGCCTGCTCGAGACCCGCGAGAGTGAATAGGGTCACACTGGCGTCGACGTCGACGAGCAGGTCGACGTCGCTTCCTTCGCGGTCGGTGCCGTGCGCCACGGAGCCGAACACCCGCACGTTGCGGGCGCCATGCGCGCGCGCGATCTCAAGGACACGATCGCGGTTTGCCTTCAGTGCGATGGAGGGTTGCGTCATGACCGCCATTCTAGCGATCTCCGGGCGATCGACCAAACGGTGACGCCATGAAAACAAAAATCCTGCTGGTCGAAGACGACGAGCAGAACCGCTACCTCGCCACCTTCCTGCTCGAGCAGCGCGGTTATGAAGTCATCCATGCGGCCTCCGGCCCGCGCGGCCTGGAGCTCGCCGCCAGCGCCCGCCCCGACCTGGTCCTGCTCGACATCCAGTTGCCGGGCATGGACGGCCACGCCGTGGCGAGCGCGATCAAAAGCGACCCGGCGCTCAAGTTGATTCCGATTGTTGCGGTCACCTCCTACGCCATGGCCGGCGACCGCGAGAAGGTGTTCGCCGCGGGCGCCGAGGGCTACATCGAAAAACCGATCGATCCGGAGACCTTCGTCGATGAGGTGGAGCGCTTCCTCGCGCCCGCGCAAAGGGGGGTCGCCGCTGATGCGCGCGATTGACGCTCACAAGGAAATTCCTTACGATCCGGACTTTCCTTACCTTGAGCGCATCGTTCATGATCGTCAGCAAACTGACCAGCAAGGCGCAAACCACCATCCCGCAACCCGTGCGCGCCGCCTTGCGCCTGGATCCCGGCGACCAACTGGCGTATCAGATCGACGATCAGCGCGTGATTCTCACCAAGGCCAGAGGCGGCGGCAAAACCGACGACCCATTCCGCACCTTTCACGAATGGAGTTCCCGGGCGGACGCGAAAGCCTATGCCAAACTTTAGGCGGGGCGACGTCGTCAAGGTGCCGTATCCATACACCGACCGCTCGACGCGGCAATCCAGGCCGGCGCTGGTGGTGTCGGGCGGCGACCTCGAGGCTACGCACGGGCTGCTGTGGGTGATGATGATCACCAGCGCCGAAAACCGGGGATGGCCCGGCGACGTGGCCGTGAACGATCTGGCGCCGGCCGGCCTGCCGGCCGCTTCCGTTATCCGCACCGCGAAGATCGCGACGATTGAAGCAGCCGACGCCACCCGGCTCGGCCGGGTCGCGCCCGCGCTGTTGCGGCAGGTGGCCAGAGCGCTGGCACGGCAACTCGGCTTGAATCAGGGCCGGGCCTGACTGCGGGCCGATCGTTCCCACGCAGCGATCCAGCCCCGTGACGCGCGCCCTCATCGTCGACGACAAGCCGGAGAACCTGTACCTGCTGCGCGCGCTCTTGCAGGGGCACGGCTACGAAGTGGACGAGGCGCGCCATGGCGCCGAGGCGCTGGTCAAGGCGCGTCAGGCGCCGCCGCAGATCGTCGTCTCCGACCTTTTGATGCCGGTGATGGACGGCTACACGCTGCTGCGCCACTGGAAGGTGGACGAGCGGCTGAAGGCGGTCCCCTTCGTCGTCTATACCGCCACCTACACCGAACCGAAGGACGAGCAACTGGCGCTGGATCTCGGGGCGGACGCCTTCATCCTCAAGCCCGCCGAACCGGAGCTGTTCATGGCGCGCATCCACGAGGTGCTGGCGAGGCAGGAGCGCGGCGAACTCATCTCCACCCATGCGCCCGGCGGCGACGAAAAGATCGTCCTCAAGGAGTACAGCGAAGCCCTGGTCCGCAAGCTCGAGGAAAAAGCGCTGCTGCTCGAACAGAGCAACCGCGCGCTGCGGGAGGACGTCGCGCGGCGCGAAGCCGCCGAAGCGGAGCGGGAATCGCTGCTCGCGGAAAAGGAGCGCGCGGGCGACGCGCTGCTGAGCATCCTGGAAGATCAGCGCGAGGCCGTAGCGGCGCAACGCGCGAGCGAGGCGCGGCTGCGCAACGTCATCGACGGCGTTGGCCCGCAGATGTTCGTCGGGTTGCTGAGTCTTGACGGCACGCTGATGGAGGCGAACAGGCCGGCATTGGCCGCGGCGGGATTGAAGATCGAGGACGTGATCGGAAAGAAAGTCGACCAGACCTATTGGTTTGCCTACTCGGAAACGGTCCAGCAGCAACTGCGGGCGGCCGTCGAACGCGCGGCGCGAGGTGAAGCGTCGCGCTACGATGTCGAAATACGCGTGGGCGAAGGCCAGTTCGTCACCATCGACTTTTCTTTGCAGCCGTTTCGCGACGACAAGGGCGAGGTGGTGTTCCTCGTCCCGTCGGCCAACGTCATCACCGAGCGCAAGCGCGCCGAAAATGCGCTGCGCGCCAGCCAGGCAAGGCTGGAGGCGCTGACCCGCCGCCTGCTCGAGGTGCAGGAGACCGAGCGCCGCTCGATCGCGCGCGAGCTGCACGACGAGGTGGGCGGAGTGCTCACCGCGGTGAAGCTGAATTTGCAGTCGCTGCGCGGCGAGCGGGTGGGCAAGGCCGCCGGCAGGGCCGAGGCGGCGCTCGCCGACGGCCTCGCGCTGGTGGATGGCGCGATTCAGTCGGTGCGCGCGCTGTCTCTCGACCTGCGCCCGGCCGTGCTGGACGATCTGGGCCTGATCCCGGCGCTCAGGTGGTACTGCGAGCGGCAGGCGAAGCGCGCCCGGATTCCGATCGAGCTGGCGCTCGAGGCGGTCGACCTGAAATCCGCGCCCCAGCTGGAGAGC
Organism: Hyphomicrobiales bacterium; assembly: GCA_043767065.1. Classification (GTDB taxonomy): domain Bacteria; phylum Pseudomonadota; class Alphaproteobacteria; order Rhizobiales; family Xanthobacteraceae; genus JAHFPN01. The sequence goes on from JAYUHJ010000293.1 coordinate 3,846, forward strand.
GCCTGCTTTCGCATCGTGCAGGAATCGGTGACCAACGCGCTGCGCCACGCCAAGGCGCGCCGTATTCAGGTCGCGCTGCGGCGGGACGACGGCAGCTTCGTGCTGGAGATCGCCGATGACGGCGGCGGCTTCGAGGTGGCGGCGGCGCGCAAGCGCGGGCTCGCGGGCGAGAGCAGCGGCCTGCTCGGCATGGAGGAGCGCGCGTCGCTTCTGGGCGGACGGTTCACCATCGACGCCGCGCCGGGGGCAGGCACCCGCGT
>JAYUHJ010000294.1:0-1680 GCA_043767065.1 Hyphomicrobiales bacterium
CGTGTTCGGCACTCTCGATGCGAAGGTCCACGGTCCGGACTTGCGGCAGCCTCGCAGTGCCGATCGGCGTGCTCATCGGGGTGTTGTTCCTCGGCGAAACGCTCTCGACAAATGCCCTGATCGGCCTTGTTTTTGTTGTCGCTGGCGTAGCTGCAATGACGCTCCCCAAGCGCAAGGCGGTTGTCGCTGCCAGCTGATATGCGCAGCAATTCGCGCTGTGGATAACCCAAAGAGCGTGCGCAATTCGCGCTGCTAAGCTGCTCTTGCTTGCCAAACGGCCGCCTTGAGCGGCGGTGTAAGATTCCGCCGCTGCCAGATTCGCCCCCATGCGCTATTCGCAATCCTTCCTCGACGAGATCCGGGCCCGGCTCCCGGTGTCCGACGTCGTGCGCCGCAAGGTCGCGCTGAAGAAGGCCGGCCGCGAATGGAAGGGTCTCTCGCCATTCAATCCGGAAAAATCGCCGAGCTTCTTCGTCAACGACCAGAAGGGCTTCTATCACTGCTTCTCGTCGGGCAAGCACGGCGACCAGTTCCGCTTTCTCATGGAGACCGAAGGGCTCTCGTTCCGCGAGGCGGTGGAGCGGCTGGCCGGTCTCGCCGGCCTGCCGGTCCCGGCGGCCTCGCCCGAGGAGGAGAAGCGCGAGTCGCGCCGCAAGACGCTCCACGAAGTGATGGAGCTCGCCGCCAAGTTCTACGAGGAGAGCCTGCAGGCGCGCACCGGCGCCCGCGCGCGCGGCTATCTCGCCGACCGCGCCATCGCAGCCGCGACGCAGGCGCGCTTTCGCCTGGGCTACGCGCCGGCCGAACGCTTCGCGCTCAAGGAATATCTCGGCGGCAAGGGCGTGCCGGTCGAGGACATGGTCGAAGCCGGCCTGCTCGTTTCCGGTGAGGACATTCCCTTGCCGTTCGACCGATTCCGCGAGCGGGTCATGTTCCCGATCATGGATTTCAAGAACCGCGTGGTCGGCTTCGGCGCCCGCGCGCTCGCCGAGGACGCGCAGCCGAAATATCTCAATTCCCCGGAGACGCCGCTCTTCCACAAGGGCGCGCTCCTTTACAATATCGCCGGCGCGCGCACCGCCACGCATAAGGGTGCCTCGCCGATCGCGGTCGAAGGCTATGTCGACGTGATCGCCATGGTCGCCGCCGGTTTCGAGGCGGCGGTTGCGCCGCTCGGCACCGCGCTCACCGAGGATCAATTGCTGCTGCTGTGGCGCATGGGGCAGGAGCCGATCCTGTGCTTCGACGGCGACCAGGCCGGCCGCCGCGCCGCCTATCGCGCCGTCGAACTCGCGATGCCGCTCTTGCGTCCCGGCTACAGCCTGCGCTTCGCGCTGTTGCCCGAGGGCCAGGATCCCGACGATCTCGTTCGCCGCGGCGGCGCCGAGGCGATGCAAGAAGTGCTCGACGCCGCGCGCCCGCTGGTCGAGACGCTTTGGCAGCGCGAAAGCGAAAGCGCCAATCTGGATACGCCCGAGCGCCGCGCGGCGCTGGAAGCCCGCCTCGGCGATCTTCTGCGCATGATCCAGGACGAGACGGTGCGGCGCTATTACCGGGAAGAGCTGAACCTGCGCCTGAAGCGCCTGTTCGCTCCGGCCGATGGTGGCCGCCCGGCCCGGCCCGAGTTCCGCTCCACCGAATTCCGCCCCAATCGGGGCTCGCGGAACATTCCCGGGCCGC
>JAYUHJ010000295.1:0-4100 GCA_043767065.1 Hyphomicrobiales bacterium
CGCGGCGCCGGAAAAAGCTTCAGCACCGCCGCGGTGATGATGCCGAGCGTGCCCTCGGCGCCCATGAAGAGATGCCGCAGGTCATAGCCGGTATTGTCCTTCTTGAGCTTGCGCAGGCCGCTCCAGATGCGGCCGTCGGCGAGCACCACCTCGAGCCCGAGCACCAGATCGCGTGCGACGCCATAAGCGAGCGCCTGCACGCCGCCGGCATTGGTCGAGAGGTTGCCGCCGATGGTGCAGGAGCCCTCAGCGCCGAGCGAGAGCGGGAACAGTCGATCGTTCTGCTTCGCGGTTTCCTGCACGCGCTGCAGGATCACGCCCGCCTCGCAAGTCATGGAGTTGCCGGCCAGATCGATCTCGCGGATCTTGTCGAGCCGCCCGGTCGAAACCACGACCGCGCGGTCGTCGATCGGAACCTGCCCGCCCGAGAGGCCGGTATTGCCGCCTTGCGGCACGACCGGAGTGCCGGTCTCGTTCGCGAGCTTCAGGATTTCGGAAATTTCCTTGGTCGAGCCCGGCCTGAGCACCGCGGCGGCGCGCCCCTGATAAATCTCCCGCCGTTCCACGAGATACGGCGCCATGTCCTTCGGGTCGCGCAGCGAATATTTCTCGCCGACGATCGCAGTGAAGCGGTCGACCGGCGTGGCAGCGGAGGGCTTTCCGGCGGGCTTGTTCATGGTGCGACCTTAGCAGAATTCATCGGCGCGGAGCGGCCGCGCGGCTGAGCCGGTCATTGATGGCTTCGCCCAGGCCCTCGTGCGGGATCGGCGCGACGGCGATAGTGGGAGCGCCAGTGGCATCGAGGGCACGCAGGTGGGCGAAGAGATTGGCCGCCGCCTCCACGAGATCGCTCTTCTCAGAAAGATCGAGGACGAGCGAAATATTCTCGATGCCCTTGGGCTTCGCAGCGCCGAAGGTGAGCAACGCCTCGCCGGGCCGCACTTCGGTCACGTCGAGCAGGAGCTTCGCCCGAGGCGCATAGTGCGAGGCGAGCATGCCCGGCGCGCTGACTTCGCCGGGGGCCGCATCGGCGAGCGGGCCGCTCAGCACCCGCTCGATCTCTGCGCGCGGGATGCCACCGACGCGCAACAGGCGGGGAGCGGTGGAAGTGCAATCGATGATCGTCGACTCGATCCCGAGCGGCGTCGGCCCGCCGTCGAGCACCGCGTCGATCGCGCCGGAGAGGTCGGCGATCACGTGCTCCGCCGTCGTCGGCGAGACATGACCCGAGCGGTTGGCGCTCGGTGCCGCCACCGGCTTGCCGAGCGCGGCGAGCAGCGCGCGCGCCACCGGATGTGCCGGCACGCGCAGCGCCACCGTATCCAGCCCCGCGCGGGCGAGATCGCAGACCGGGCAATCGGCGGCCGCGCGCACTACCAGCGTCAGCGCCCCCGGCCAGAATTTCGCGGCGAAACGTTCGGCAGTGCGGTCGAATTCGCCGAGATGCCTTGCGGACGCTACGTCAAGCACGTGTGCGATCAGCGGATTGAAGCTCGGCCGTGCCTTGGCGGCGAACAGGCGGGCGACCGCAATCGGGTCGCTGGCGATCGCGCCGAGCCCGTAGACCGTCTCGGTCGGGAACGCCACGATCGCGCCCTCACCGAGCATCCGCGCGGCTTCGGCGATGCCGGCCGCGTCGGCGGGAAGCCGCCGGGTCGCCAAGGTGGAGTTTGTCTTCTCTGTCATTGACGGTCGTTTCAACCGCGGCCACTCTCAGCCGAGCGGGGCTTCTCGGCCCTGGCAAAGCCGCGGTCAAGCTGCGGCCACAAAGAACATACGAGGGAGGAATTCGTGACCTACAGCGCGCCCGTCGCCGAGACGGTCTTCTTCCTCGATCATTGTACGAGCCTGAAGAAGCTCGCTGGCAGCGGTGCGATCGCCGATCTGTCCCAGGATATCGTGCAGAGCGTGTTGGAAGAAGCCGGCAAGTTTGCCGGCGAAGTGATCGCGCCCTTGAACCGTATCGGCGACACCGAAGGCGCGCATTTCGCCAACGGTAAGGTGACGATGCCCAAGGGCTTCGCCGAAGCCTATCGCGCCTGGGCCGGCGCGGGCTGGAGCGCGGTCACGGCGCCGACCGAATGGGGCGGGCAGGGTCTGCCCATGATGCTGAACGCCTCCTGCATCGAGTTCTGGAATTCGGCCTGCATGTCGTTCGCCATCGGGCCGGTGGTTTCCATGGCGGCGATCGAGGCGTTCCACGCCCACGGCAACGAGACGCTGAAGCGAACGTATCTGGAAAAGATCGTCACCGGCGAGTGGATGGCGACGATGCAGCTCACCGAACCGCAGGCCGGCACCGATCTATCGCTGCTTCGCACCAAGGCGACGCGCCAGGAGGACGGCACCTACCGGCTGCAAGGCACCAAGATTTTCATCACCTATGGCGAGCACGACCTGACCGACAACATCATCCACTTCGTGCTCGCACGCTTGCCCGACGCGCCGCCTGGTAATAAAGGCATCTCGCTCTTCCTCGTCCCGAAGTTTTTGGTCAAAGGCGACGGCTCGCTCGGGCAGCGTAACGACGTGCGCTGCGCGTCGATCGAGCACAAGATGGGCATCCACGCTTCGCCGACCTGCGTCATGATCTATGGCGATAGCGAAGGCGCACTCGGTTACCTGATCGGCGAGGAGAACAATGGCCTCGCCTGCATGTTCACGATGATGAACAACGCGCGCCTCGCGGTCGGCGTGCAGGGCGTCGGCATCGCCGAGCGCGCGACCCAGCAGGCGCTCGCCTATGCGCGCGACCGCAAGCAGGGCCGCGCGCAAGGCTCCGGCGACGGCGCCAGCCCGATCATCGCGCACCCCGACGTCAAGCGCATGCTGATGACCATGCGTGCGCTGACCAACGCCGCGCGCGCGATCTGCCTGAAGAACGCCGACGCCATCGACCGCGCGCACTATGCCGCCGACGAAGGCGAGCGCTATGTGGCGCAGGAGGAGGCGAATCTGTTGACGCCGGTCTCCAAGGCCTTCTCTACCGACGCCGGCATCGAGGTGTCCTCGCTCGGCGTCCAGGTGCACGGCGGCATGGGCTATATCGAGGAGACCGGCGCCGCCCAGCATTATCGCGACGCGCGCATCGCCGCGATCTATGAGGGCACCAACGGCATCCAGGCCATGGACCTGGTGACGCGCAAGATCGGGCAATCGGAAGGCAAGACGATGGAGCGCATGCTCGCTGGCTTCCGCGAGACCGCGCGCCGGATCGCGAGCCTCAAGGACGCGGCCTTCGGCGCCATCGCGCCGCGGCTGAACGAAGGGATCGACGCGCTCGATCGCGCCACCGCGCATTTGCAGACCGCGCTCGGCAAGAAGCCGAACGACGCGCTCGCCGGCGCCACGCCCTATACGCGGCTGTTCGGGCTCGTGGCCGGCGCCGTGTATCTCACCGAAGCCGCGCAGGCCGCGAAGCTCTCGATGGCGACGGGCAATGACGATCCCGCGAATCTCGCGCGCATCGCCACCGCCCGATTCTACGCCGAGAACATCCTGCCGCAGGCCGGCGGCCTGGAGCGCATCGTCGTTTCCGGCGCCGAGTCGGTGATGCAATCGGATTTTGTGCTGTCAGCCTGAGCAGCACGTCATCCTGAGGCGCGAGGCGCGGAACGCGCCGAGCCTCGAAGGATGATGTGCAAGGAAACTACCGTCATCCTTCGAGGCCCGCCTTCGGCGGGCACCTCAGGATGACGGATAGAAAGCGGAGAAAATCTCGATGTCCCTCAAAGGCAAAACCCTCTTCATCACCGGCGCTTCGCGCGGCATCGGGCTTGCGATCGCGCTGCGCGCGGCCAAGGACGGCGCCAATATAGCCATCGCCGCCAAGACCGATCAGCCGCACCCGAAGCTGGAAGGCACCATCCACACCGCGGCCAAGGAAATCGAGGCCGCCGGCGGCAAGGCATTGCCGCTGCAGGTGGACGTGCGCGATGAAATGCAGGTGGCCGCCGCCCTGAAGAAAGCGGCGGAGCATTTCGGCGGCATCGACATCGTCGTGAACAACGCCTCGGCGATCCAGCTCACCAAGACGCCCGAGACCGACATGAAACGCTACGATCTGATGCACCAGATCAACACGCGCGGCACCTTCGTGG
>JAYUHJ010000296.1:0-1668 GCA_043767065.1 Hyphomicrobiales bacterium
TTGATCGGCTGCGCCTTCTTGCCCGAGATCAGGCGCAGGCTCGCGTCGCCCGAGGCGGTGACGAGGTCGAAGCCGCCCTCGTTCATCAGCGCGACCATCTCATCCGATGTATTCGCGGTTTTGACGCCGACCTTGCAGCCGGTCTTTTTCTCGAACTCGGTAACCCAATTGAAGTTCTTATCGGTCTCGCCGCGCTCGATGTAGCCCGGCCAGGCGACGATGTCCACCTTGCCCTCGCCCTTGCCGATTTTCTGCACCATTTTCTGCGCCAGCGCGGCGCCACTGCCGAACGCGAGTGCGACCGCGGCCGCGCCGGCCAGAATGCGAATGACGATAGTCATAAAGAATCCCTCCTCCGTTGGAATGTCAAGCAACTCAATCATGCCAGAGAATTCAGCACCGCGCGCACCGTCCTCCCAGTACTTGGCGAGTTCGCCCACGCGCCAACCAAAGAAGCTTGCTGCGTTGCAGGTTGCCCATCGCGCAGACGGCTTGAAAACCTCGCCCCAAATCGATTACTTGGGAGGAGTTTCCTGGGAGTCCGCGACTCGGCCTGCCCGCCGATCCGTCGCCGCGGCACGTCGCGTCGTCCAGCCGCCACCGTCTGCGTTCGGCGCGGGCCGCGCCTTGCGCAGTTCGCCTTGGTGCGCCAGCAGCCAGCGGCCCAGAGATTCGAGCACCGGCAGCAGGCTGCGTGCCGGCGCGCTCAGCGTGTACTCCACCTTCGGCGGTACTTGCGCGTACACGGTGCGGAGCACGAGCCCGTCGCGCTCGAGCTCGCGCAGTTGCAAGGTCAGCATGCGCTGCGTCACCGGCGCGATCGCGCGCTGAAGTTGACCGAAGCGCAGCGTGCCCGCGCCCAGCCGATGGAGGATCAGCGGCTTCCACTTGCCGCCGACAACATCGATTGCCACGTCCACCGGACAGCGGCCGTTCAACCCGGGATCGTTCATCGGTACTCCACAGGCACATGCATGTTCGTTGCTCACAGTTTTGTGCATTCTTGTGCGGACGGTTGCGAGTCGCGATATTGAAGGTACACCAACTCCTGGAGTCCTCGATGTCGAAGCCCTGTCTTGTGTACGGCGCAACCGGTGCGCAGGGCGGCGCGGTCGTTCGCGCCCTGCTGGCCGACGGCGCGCGTGTGCGCATCCTCGCGCGCTCGCCTGCGCGCAACCCGTTCGCCGGGAATGACCGCGTCGAAGCGCTGCAGGGCGATTTCGACGACGCCGCGAGCCTGCGCCGTGCCAGCCAGGGGGCGGCCGGCGTGGTCCTGGTCATGCCGCTGGCCTACGATCGCGAAAGGGTCGTGCGTTGGGGGCGTCAGGCCATCGACGCGGCGGTCGAGGCCGGCGCCGGCGTGCTCGTGTTCAACACCAGTTCGGTCGTGCCCGATGCGCCTGCGGGGGTCGCGGCCCTCGACATCAAGGTCGAGCTCGAGGCCTATCTGAAACGAGCCGATGTGCCCAGCGTCACGCTGCGCAGCACCGTCTACATGGGTAACCTCGCGGCGCCCTGGTCGGCGCCCGCGCTGGTGCACCAGGGAGTGCTGGCCTATCCGCTGCCGGCCGACCAGCGGGTTTCGTGGATCAGTTGGGAGGAGGCCGCGGCATATGCCGTAGCGGCCCTGAAGCGCCCCGATCTGGCCGCACGCAAGCCGGTGCTGCG
>JAYUHJ010000297.1:0-4081 GCA_043767065.1 Hyphomicrobiales bacterium
GGGAGCCGCAATCAGGGATAGATGTATCGATGTCATCGCCGCGCCGCGCGCTCGGCATGCTACGGCCGGCCTATTCGACAGTCATACGTCAGGCGCTGCGCGGCGAAACCGACAAGGATTATGTCAAGGTTCCGATCCGCGAGATCGAGAAACATTTGCCGGTCGAGGGCTCCCGCCGCTAGATCACCGGAGACGGAGAATTCCACCGCTGACCAGTACTGGAATGGGGTCAGCCTCACGATTAGCCAAAGCCTCGGATGAGATTGCCCGGAAAATATGAGCTGCAGGCCATGACATGGGTAAGGGCTTCCCGATCGTATTTGTCTCCCGAACGGTAGGTCTCGAAAAATGCATTGAGCCTCTGTATTCGCTCGGGCATCGCATTCACTGCCTGCAACCAGCCCGATACCCCATAGTTGGTGAAAGCAAATTTGACCTGGTGAAGCCCTGGCTCGCGGCAAAAATAGCCGTCCTCAACCCACATCCGATCGAGCATGTCGAAGCAACGCGCCTTCTGCGCCCTCGCCCAGCCTTCGTCGGGAAAGAACTGGCTCATCCATAGCATCATGCCGAGACCCAGATCCTGGGTAATTTGAAGGTCACGAGCCGACCGACTGTAGTCAGGAAGGTGCCGGCCAAGGATGGAAAGCGCATAAAGCCACATGGCCAGATAATGAAAATACTGGCCATCGTGGTCAGGAACTTCGCCGACGCGAATGCCGCAGGGGCGCCCAAGCACGCGATCGACTTCAGCAACAACCCATTCCGCCTGGTCGAGATATCGGCGCTCTCCCGATTCGGCGTGGAGCGAAATGAGGAGGACGACCCCGAAGGCATCCGTCCACAGATACTTTTGGTTAAGCCAGATGCCCTCCGGACGCATCCAGGCGAGCTTGTCGAGGACATGGCGCGTGTTCTGGCAGGCCGCCATGGTCCACTTTAGAGGCCGAATGGATAGGTATCCGGAAGGCCCTTGAGTTGCTCGGTCACCAGCGGTGTTATCGCTTTGCTCTCGTCGAACCAGACGTATTCGTCGAACTGGTGCGGCAGAACCGCCTGAAAATAATGACTTTCAAGTTCTGTCTTGGGCCGATAGATCACGCCGATGGCGCGTTCGAGCCGCGGCGTCAAAAGACCGTTGGCCAGCACGCCTGGAATCGGGCCCCGCAAGGGCAGCAAGAATCGCGGAGAGCCCGCTTCATGGCACAACCGCTCGTAACTTCCGGGCAGCGCCGGACGGACGGCTTTGACCTCCATCGGACCGTCCCAGTCCGAGGCCGCCGCGACGAACCCGCTGTTGGTCCCAAAGCCGATCGAGTACGCCGCGTTGCCGAATTCCTTGCGGCACAGATGGCCGATGTTGTATTCACCGCGCGCAGACATTTCTGTCGCCGCGGAATCGCCCACATGTGAATTGTGGGCCCACACGATCGCCTTGCTCGCGGGCCCATGAAAATCAAGCAGTGTCTTCAACGTCTGAAACATATGTCCGTCGCGCAAATTCCAGGAAGCGCGAGAACCGTAATACATGATCCGGTAATAGCGTTCCGCATTGGCGACGAGGCGCGCGTTCTGTACCGCATCCAGGAACCGCTCTCCATCGTGTTTGGCATAGGCCTGGCGCTTTTCCATCAGGTCCAAGAGCATGGAGACAACCTCACGCTCGCAGCTCTGGTAGGCACCGGTCAGCGCCGCTTGGCCGTAGGTCGCGGGGTCGGACTGCCACGGGGTCAAGCATCCGTAGCGCTGGCGGGCGACTCGCGCGGTTCGCGGGTCGACATCCTCCAAGTAGTTCAACACCGAGCGGATCGAGGTGTAGAGGCTGTAGAGATCGAGGCCATAAAACGCCACCCTCTTGCCGGGTTCCACAGTTGCATTGCGTGCTCGTAACCAGTCGATGAAGTCTCGCACCTCCTGGTTGCGCCACATCCAGACAGGAAACCGGGCGAACGCCGTCCATTCGGATGGGGGATACTCAGCGTGCCGAATGTAGTGATCGATGCGTGCCGCGTCCGGCCAATCGCCCTCGATGGCGACGAACGAGAACCCCTTCCGCTCGATGAGATCGCGCGAAATGCGCTCGCGCATGCGATAGAACTCCGAGGTGCCGTGCGTCGCCTCCCCGAGGAGAACGACGCGCGCATCGCCGATCCGCCGAAGCAGTGGCTCGAGGTCGGCGGAGTCGATCGCGTCAAACTTCTCGCAGGTTGTCGCTATAGCCTCGGTCAGTGTCCCGTCCGCCGCTTGGACCATTGGGCGATATTTCGGCGCGACGGATCGACCCTCCTGCGGTGCCCAACCTTCCTCGCCTACGAGCGGGACGAAGCGGACATCCGCGATATCCTCGGTCTCGTATTGGTCCTCCGATACACGAATCACGCGCAGCAATTCCTGAACGCGCCGATCAATCCCCACAGGAATGACCAGCCGGCCTCCGATCTTGAGTTGAGCCTTCAAAGATTCCGGTACCTCTGGGCCGCCCGCCGCGACCACGATTGCGTCATACGGTGCGTGATCGGGCCAACCGCGCGTTCCGTCGGCATGCAGCACGTGCACATTCGCATAACCGAGCTGGGCCAGCACCGCAGCCGCCTTTTCGGCGAGCTGGCCGATGCGCTCGACCGTATAGACATTCCGAGCAATTCGCGAGAGGACGGCCGCGGCGTAACCCGAGCCGGTGCCGATCTCCAACACCTCTTCACCGCCTTTGAGCGTCAAAGCCTCGGTCATCAGCGCGACGATATAAGGTTGAGAGATCGTTTGATTTTCTGCGATCGGCAGTGGTGCATCTTCATACGCGAATTCCCTCAGAGGCTCGGGCAGGAAGGACTCGCGCGGGACGGTTCGCATGGCGTCCAGAACCAGGTGCGAGCGCACGCCACGCCCTGCCACCTGGCGGTCAACCATGCCATCGCGGAGCGCGGCAAAATCGATCTTGTTCATCTGTCATGTCTCCGGGTTGACGCAAATACCAAAAGAGCTGGTTCCAATCTCGTATGTCGTTGCGTGAACGCGGGGTACTTTTTTGCGTCAAGACATCTCGGACTTACTTATCGCCCCGACCGCGGCGTTCCTTCAGCCACTGATCCGCTGCGCCTTCGTCATCAGGCCAGTCCTGCAACGGATCTTCGATCGACTCGTTGTCCCGCGCCGCTGTTTCCGGCTCGTGCGCCTGCGCGACGCCGTACAGCGCACGGCTCGTCACGTTGAGATCCTCTTGTGCGTCCGGGGACGGCGGCGCGCTCTTCCTGCTCGCTGGCTTTCGGGGTCTCATCGATTACTCCTGCAATGTCGCAGCGCGAGGCGAAGCTTGCCGCGCGTCGTGCCGGCCACGGGAACGAGTATGCAGTGGGACACGCTTTTCTCCGGTAATCCGTTGGAACGATCTTGCGCCGGTGTCGCGGATGCCCAACCGGTAAGACGCCTGATTGACGACGATGTCGGCGACGAAAGTGAACGCGAGGATCAACAACACGTCGCTCCATCCAAGCGTTGCCCAGGGCCAGACCAGCGCCAGCGCACCGACCGCGAAGTCGAGCTGGTCGAACGGGACCCAGGGCTTACCGGGCGCTATACCCCGCGCCCGCTTCACCAAACTCTTCAACGCGTCGCCACCCGGCGCGCCGATTCCGAGCGCCAGCCCGAGCGCCGGCCAGTTGGCGTAGTCGACCAGACTGCCCTTCCAGTCGATCGCCGATTGCAGGAACGCAGTGCCCAGCGCAACGATGACTCCCAGGAGAAATCCCGCCACGGTCTTGTGTGCTCCGAGCCAGCGCTCGCTGATCGGCCGGTTCCATCCCTTCCAGTACTTGACGAAGGGAGCGGCCATGTTGCCCAGGTAGGCCGGCGCCATGAGGTAGACGAGCGCGAGGAGGAGGCTCAAGGTGTTCGCGCCCACGCCGGCCGGACGTCCCGCTGCGTATCGACGACTACCAGATACCGCCCGGCTGTCGCGACGGGCGTCCGATCACCGCGAAGCACCCCGATACCGGGGCCCAGGCGATAGATGAAAGCGGCCTGCACGAATGCGCTGCGGTCCACCAGCACGACGTACCGCGGACTGGGCGCGAAAATGCCTTCG
>JAYUHJ010000298.1:0-9673 GCA_043767065.1 Hyphomicrobiales bacterium
AGCGCTTTCATGAGCGACGCCTCGGCGCGATCCCACACCGCGTCGTCGCCGACCCGCTTCTCCGGCCGGTCGGCATATTTGATCTTCACGTCCGAGAAGCCGAAATCCTCGTAGATCGAGAGGATCAGCTCGTTCATCGCCACGCACTCGGCCGTGACCTGCTCGTCGCCGACGAACACATGCGCGTCGTCCTGCGTGAAGGCGCGCACGCGCATCAGCCCGTGCAGCGCGCCCGAGGGCTCGAAACGGTGCACCTTGCCCAGCTCGGCGAGCTTGTAAGGCAAATCGCGATAGCTCTTCAGCCCGTTCTTGAAAATCTGGATATGCCCCGGGCAATTCATTGGCTTGATGACGTAGCGCCGTGTTTCGTCCTCGCGCTCCTCGGTGATGAACATCATGTCGCGGAATTTTTCCATGTGGCCGGACGCGACCCACAGTGCGGAATCCATCAGCTGCGGCGCGCTCACTTCCGCGTAGCCGACCGCGCTCTGGCGACGGCGGATGTAGTTCTCTAGCGTCTGGAACAGCGTCCAGCCCTTGGGGTGCCAAAACACGGCGCCCGGCGCCTCTTCCTGGAAATGAAACAGATCCATCTCGCGCCCGAGCCGGCGGTGGTCGCGCTTCTCGGCCTCTTCGAGCTGGTGCAGGTAGAGGTCGAGCGCTTCCTGCGTTGCCCAGGCGGTGCCGTAGATGCGCGTCAGCATCGGATTCTTCGCGTCGCCGCGCCAATAGGCCCCGGCCGCCCTCATCAGTTTGAAGGCATTGCCGATCTTGCCGGTCGAAGTCATGTGCGGCCCGCGGCACAGGTCGAACCAGTCGCCCTGCTGGTAGATTTTCAGCGACTCGCCGGCCGGGATCGTGTCCACCAGCTCGACTTTGAAATCCTCGCCCTTATCGCGAAACACTTGTCTGGCCTGCTCGCGCGACCACACTTCCTTGGTGAAGGGTTTGTCCTTCGCCACAATCTCGCGCATCTTCTTTTCGATAGCCGGGAAATCCTCGGGCCGGAATGGCTCGTTCCGGAAAAAGTCATAATAAAATCCGTTTTCGATCACCGGGCCGATCGTCACCTGCGTGCCGGGCCACAGCGTTTGCACGGCCTCCGCCATCACGTGCGCGGCGTCGTGGCGGATCAATTCGAGCGCACGCGGGTTGTCGCGCGCGATGAATTCAATTTTAGTATCTTTTTCTATCTTGTCCGTGAGGTCCGCCAGCCCCCCGTCGAGCGCCATGGCGACCGTGCGCTTGGCCAGCGACGGCGAAATCGCCTTGGCGACGTCCAGACCCGTGCTGTTGTCGGGGTATTCGCGGCGCGCGCCGTCGGGAAAGGTCAGTGTGACCATTTTCTTCGTCTCCTGCTCACTCGCTGCCTACGAACGCAGGTAAGCGTGACCGGACATTTGTAGATCAGATTGCGGCAGACGCCGAGCCCGGTGCGGCGCGCGCCGTTTTTACTGAAGATTTTCGAACACACTTCATCATTTTTTCGCGGCCGATGGAATACCCGAATCAAGTCACAAAGCCTGCGAACGGATGACACATTCAGGGACTTGATTCGCCTCCGGAAAAAGAGCCCGCACAGGGCCGCGATATGGGAAGCGGCGTCTCGGAATAAATCCTTCCGGTCGCCGGGCGTGAAACGGAGGGGTCATGAACGGCATGTCACGGCCGCGTGCGGCCGGTTGCGTCCGCGTACCCGAGAATAGTATCGCGCGTACCGCGTTCGCCTTGTTCTTCGCTGTTGCAATCCTTGTTGTCACAAGCCTTTTTGCAGCGCCGCTAGGCGCACAAGAGAGGCCCAACGTCGGCAAGCTCGGACAGCTCATTAACCAGAACACCATCTACATCGTTTCGGGCAATCCGAACGCGACGTATTTGCCGATCGCCTACGATCTCACCGCGGTTCTTGATGACGAAAAAGACAACACGCTTCGCGTGCTGGCCGTCATCGGCAAAGGCGGCGGGCAGAACCTGCGCGACGTGCGCTTCCTCAAGGGCATCGACCTCGGCATCACCCAGTCGGTGCTGCTCAACCGCTTCAAGCGCACCAACGAGATCGGAGCGGTCGAGGACAAGTTCGTCTACATCGCAAAGCTGTTCAACGAGGAAATGCACCTCATCGTCCGCGCCGAGTCCGGCATCACCTCGATCGAGCAATTGGCCGGCAAGACGGTCAATTTCAGCGACATCGGCAGCGGCACCCAGCTCTCAACCCGCGAAATCTTCGAGCGGCTGAAAATCCCGGCCAAGGAAGTCAACATGGGCCAAGCCGACGCTTTCGAGGCGTTGAAGAAAGGCGAGATTGCCGCGAGCATTCTGATCGCCGGCAAGCCCACTGGCTCCGGGCGCACGCTGAAAGCCTCGGACGGCTTCCGTATGCTGCCGGTGGCCTATTCGAAGCCGCTGCAGGACTATTTCTATCCTGCCGTGCTCACGCACGAAGACTATCCGAACATGATCGAACCCGGCCAGCAGATCGACACCATCGCCGTGGCCGCGGTTCTGTTCGCCTATAACTGGCCCAAGGGTTCGGAGCGCTATCGGCGCATCGAGACCTTCGTCAACGCGTTCTTCCCCAAGATCGCCGAGTTCCAGAAGAAACCGCGCCATCCGAAGTGGAAAGAGACCAATCTCGCCGCCACGCTGCCCGGTTGGAACCGCTTCGAGGCGGCCGAGGAATGGCTGCAGAAGAACCGCCCGGTGCAGGCCCAGCAACCTGCGACCACGGCCGACCGCGCCCAGTTCAACGACTTCGTCGCCGCGCGCCAAGCCGCAGGTCCCACGAGCGCCTTCGCGCCCGAGGATCGCGAGAAACTGTTTCAGGAGTTTCTGAAATGGAAGACGGCGCGCGAGCGCCGCTAACGAGGGAGTGCCCCGACCAGATTCATCATCCGCAACCGAGAACCGGGATACCGGGAAAATGGAGGGTTTGTCATGAGTTCCCCCATTCATCAGCCGCAGCAGCGCGAACCGTCGCCCGAAGAGCGCGAGCTCTACGACGCCTTTCCCGAAGCACGCGCCGAGCCACCGCCCCCGCCTGAGGGCGAGCAAGCCGGCATCGTCCCGGATCTCGACCGCCTGGAGCGCGAGATCGCCACGGAGCAAGTCCGCTCCAGCGAAGCCTCGCTGCAGCCCGCCTTCGAGATCCATCCCGCCCGGCTACCCGGTAAGCCCGAAGTACCCGCGCGGCCCCGCCCGCCGACCCGGCTCCGTCTCACTTCCGAGGAAATGGATCGGCTGGAGCGCGAGATCGCGCTCGAGCAGCGCCGCATCCGTCGCGAATTCGACCCGGTCGTGCTGCCGCCGCCGCCCGAGCCGGTGCGTGCGCAGCGAAGCGTCATGCCCTACGCGGTCGCTGCCGGCGTCGCTTGTCTCGCCGGCCTTGCCGTCTACGCGGCGACCGGAAAAATGTCGTTGCCGGAGTCGCTGGTGAGCGCGAGCTCCGACGCGCTCACGCGCGTCGCCGCCTATGCGCCGCGCACCGCCGAGTCGGTGCCGGTGGTTTCGGCCGTCCGGCTCGTGATCGAGGGCGCCACCATAGAAAACGGCGACGTGATCCCGGTCGGCTTGAAGGCCGAGGGCCCGATCGACGGCGCGGTCGCCATCGTGAGCGGCCTCGTGGTCGGGACCGTGCTCTCCGCCGGACGTCCCTGGGGCGCGACCGCCTGGGTAGTGCCGGCCGATCAGCTGGCGGGTGCGCACGTGCGCCCGCCGCAAGGCTTCGTCGGCACCATGGACTACACCGTTGCGCTGCGTCTCCCCGACGGGACGCTCGCTGATACGCAAACCATGCGGCTCGAATGGCGCGACAACGCCGCGGCGCCCGGCGCAACGCCCAACGCGACGCCGCCGGTTACGACCACAGGCCGCCGCCTCGATCTTGAGGAGCTGGCGGCGCTGCTCAAGCGCGGTCAGGAACTGTTCGAGACCGGCGATCTTTCCAGCGCGCGGTTGCTGTTGCGCCGCGCGGCGGAAGCGCGCGATCCGCGCGCGGCATTGATCCTCGCCGCCACCTACGACCCCATCGTGTTGAAGGAGCTCGGCGTCTACGGCGCCGCGCCCGACGCCGCGATGGCGCAAAGCTGGTACGAAAAAGCGAAGGAGTTCGGGTCGAGGGAAGCGCCTCGGCGGCTCGAGTTGTTGCGAACCGGTAGCCGCTGAAGCGCCGGGCGCGCCGACGGGGGCGTAATTGTATCAACCGTCGGCGCGTTCCATCGTCCCTCGCCAAACTCCGTAGCGCCACGGAGTGTACCACCGCGCGCGCGGCGATAGAGTCCGCGGCACGAAATCCAGCCCCGCTGTGCCGAACGGGTGACACCGGCAGATCCGCGCGGTTGTCATCCACCCGCCCGCCCACAGGCCATGGCGCTCCAGCGCCTCGTCGGCATATTCCGAACAGGTCGGCAGGTGCCGGCATTCGAATCCGGCGATCGCCGAAAACGTATAACGATAGGCCAGCACCAGCCCGCGCCCGGCGACCCGCGGCGCACGCGCCGCGGCGTCGAACATCGCGTCGAGCCGGCTCATACTCATCGCGCCGCCTTCCGCTTTTCCTCGACCTTGCCGATGGCGTCCACCACCGCGTCGAAGGTGAGCATGGTCGAGGCGTGCCGCGCCGAATAATCGCGCACCGGCTCGAGCACCGCCAAGTCCGCCCATTTTCCCGACGGCGGCTTGCCGTTTTTCTTCAGCATGTCGAACATCTCGCCGCGCACGCGCTTCAATTCGTCGGCGCTGGAACCGACGACGTTACGCGCCATGATCGAGGACGATGCCTGGCCGAGCGCGCAGGCACGCACCTCGTGCGCGAAATCTGCGACCCGGTCGCCGTCCATGGCAACGTCCACGGTGACTGTCGAGCCGCACAGCTTGGAGTGCGCGGTCGCCGACGCGTCCGCCGCCGCCAGCCGCCCGATCCGGGGGATGTCGGCGGCGAGCTCCAGAATTCGGCGGTTATAGACTTGATCAAGCATGGTTCCGGTTTACCTGCCCAATAGGCCGGAAGTCTAAGGCGCAGCGGCGGCGCGCCAGATTGCCAACTTGTAATCTTCCCGTCCGCCGGCCGGTTTTCCTATTCCTGTCCGAGGCTTAGGCCGCCCGGTAAGGACAAGTAGCGTTCGTTTGCTTGTCACGATCCGGACGAAATATAGTGTTGGTCTAGTGAGGTTGGAAGGCAGCCGGGGTTGGCTGCCATACCGACCGAACCCTTCCCGCGGCCGCCGGCCGCCGGCTTGTGGTTCGTCTTGAGGACCGGGGCGTGTCGACCTCCCCTGATTTTCGGTTCGCGAAAACGCCCGGCTCCTGCCGCGGCGTAAATTTTTTGCGCGCCGTTAGCGTCGGGAGGCCGTTGCGCCTGAATCCGGTCCAATTCGTGCATGCAGAATAGCTGGAAGAATCGCGGGGAACAAAAGATCGACCTGGATGGTTCTAGACGGTTCATGGCCGGTTCATAGGTGAGCCGCCATAATACCCCGAAGCGGGCACACCACCACCCTCAAGCGGGCGCTAAAAATAGATAACCGGTGACACTCCAGCCACGGCAAAAGCCGCGGCTGGTCGAACGGAGAGAAAGAATATGGACGCAGTCGTAACGTCGTTCCAGGAACGGGCAGAAGCTGCTCGCGATGCCGCGCACGCACGCCGGCCTTCGCGCGAAGAAGCCGAGGCCGCGGTCCGCACGCTTATCGCGTGGATCGGCGAAGACCCGGAGCGCGAGGGCCTCAAGGATACGCCCAAGCGGATGGTCAGAACCTACGAAGAGTTTTTCCGCGGCTACAAGGAAAACGCCGACGACGTGCTCGACCGCACCTTCGGCGAGATCGGCACCTTCGACGACATGGTCGTGGTGCGCGACATCCCCTTCTATACGCACTGCGAGCATCACATGGTGCCGGTCATCGGCCGCGCGCACGTGGCCTATTTTCCGATCGAGCGCGTGGTCGGGCTCTCCAAGTTCGCCCGCGTGATCGACCTCTATGCCCGCCGGCTGCAGACCCAGGAACACCTGACCTCGCAGATCATCACCGCGATCGACGAGAACCTGAAGCCGCGCGGCGTGGCGATCATGATCGAGGCCGAGCATTTGTGCATGGCCATGCGCGGCGTGCAGAAGAGCGGCGTCTCGACGGTGACCACGCAGTTCACCGGCGTGTTCCGCGACGATCCGGCCGAGCAGGTACGCTTCTTCAACCTGGTGCGCGACAGCCGCAAAGGCTGACCTGCTTTATTAGCTGAGCGGCTTTCTCCACGTCCAATTCGGCGCTATCACTGCATCGGCCCGCACCCCAAGCGGGCCGATGGAGTTTTCCATGCCTACCGCGAGCGAGATCGAAACCACGGACCGCCTGGAGCCGCAGTTCGACAGCACCGGACTGATTTCATGCATCGTCGTGGATGCGGCGACCGGCGACGTGCTGATGCTCGCACACATGAACGAGGAAGCGCTCGAGCGCACCGTCAAGACCGGCGAGGCCTGGTTCTGGTCGCGCTCGCGCCAGGAGCTGTGGCGCAAGGGCGAGAGCAGCGGCAATACGCTCGCCGTCAGCGACCTGCTGATCGACTGCGATCAGGACGCGGTCCTGCTCAAGGTCAAGATCGCGGGTGCGGGCGTGGCGTGCCACACCGGCCGCCGCTCCTGCTTCTATCGCCGAGTGGCGCTGAAAGGCCCGGCCGGCGCCTCGCTAACCTTCGTCTAAGCATGTCATCGCTGACGTGCTTCGGTCATGGTTGCTTCCTATATAATGAACTGAAGGGCTGAAAGATTCCGCGCCGTCTTGGGCGCAGGTAGGTCGAAGTGCTGCACTGGCTAAGACGCGCACCGCGCGCAGCGGAAACTCCCGAGGTCGACCGGCAGGAGCGCGCCAGCGCCCGGCCCAAGATCGGGCTCGCGCTCGGCGGCGGCGCCGCGCGCGGCTGGGCGCATATCGGCGTGCTGCGTGCGCTGACGGCAGCCGGCATCAAGCCCGACGTGATCGCCGGCACCTCCATGGGCGCCGTCGTCGGCGGCGCTTATGCCGCGGGCCGGATCGAGGAGATCGAGGATTGGGCGCGCGCCATGACCCGCCGGCGCATGTTGCGCTTCCTCGACATCAAGCTCTGGAGCAACGGACTGATCGGCGGCGGCCGCCTTGCCGGCCAGCTCAAGGACGCCTTCGGCGACGTCGCCATCGAGGAATTGCCGCTGCGTTTTGCCGCCATCGCCACCGAGATCGGCACCGGCCACGAGATCTGGCTGACGCAAGGGAGCCTCGTCGAGGCCATGCGCGCGAGCTACGCGCTGCCCGGCATTTTCCCGCCGGTGAAGGTCGCCGGCCGTTGGCTGATGGACGGCGCGCTGGTCAACCCGATCCCGGTCTCCGCCGCTCGCGCGCTCGGCGCCCGCGTCGTGATCGCGGTCAATCCCAACGCCGACATGTTCGGCCGCGGCACCGTGATCCAGGACAATGGCCTGGAGCCCGCCGCCGAGGCCGCTGCTGTCTACGAGCCGCGCGGCGTATCGTCCGTGATGGTCGAAGCCTTCAACATCACCCAGGACCGTATCGCCCGCTCGCGGCTCGCCGGCGACCCGCCGGACCTGATGATCGCGCTCAAGCTCGGGCACATGGGCATGTTCGAGTTCGCCCGCGCCGAAGAGGCGATTCGTCTCGGCGCCGAAGCAACCGAACGCGCGCTACCGGAGCTGACCGAGGCGATCGCCGCGCTCGGCTGACGGTTCACGCCGTCCTGATGTAGTCCCTGAGCGCCTCGCTCTCGCGCTCGATCTCCGCGACGCGGGACTTCACGATGTCGCCGATCGACACGATGCCGGAAAGCCGGCCGTGCTCGATCACCGGCACATGGCGGAAACGGCCCGCGGTCATCCGGTGCATGAGCTCGCCGACCGTATCGTCGGCGGTGCAAGTCACCACCTTGCGGGTCATGAACTCGGCGACCGGCCGCGCCAGCGCGGCCTGCTTGTGCTGGGCCAGCGCGCGCACGATGTCGCGCTCCGACAGAATTCCGGTCACCGAGCGCTCGATGCCGGTGACCACGAGCGCGCCGATCCGCTTCTCGGCCAGTTGCGCGACGGCTTCCGCAAGCGTGGCGTCGGCCGAAATCGTGGCCACGTCACGGCCCTTTATGTCGAGAATCGCACGGACGGACATGGGCTTCCTCCATGGATGCGTCCCAGTCACCGAGGAATCATCTGCCTGCCGGCGCCCGAGCGCAAGAGGGCGAAAAAGCCAGCATTAACGCGCGCGAAGGATCAAGCCCGCTGTCGCACCGGATCGAACCAGGGGAACAGAAACAGCCCGGCGAAGAAGCCGCCGAAATGGGCTTCCCACGCGATCGTGCCGCCGGTGAAGTTCGATGAAACGCTGCTTGCCCCGAACAGAATATTCAGCACGATCCACACCGCAAGAAAAATGATCACCTGCGGATTGCGCAACGCGCGCAACAGCGGCGGCGCCGGTACGCGGAACGCGTCCGGCCCCTGCCCGCGCATGAAGCCGAGCGGCCCGCCCTCCTCGAACGCGAAACGCACCGCCGCCGCCATGGCGCCGGAGATCGCCGCCGAAGCGCCGACCAGCGGCGCGAGCTCGCCGGGGTGCGTGAGCAGATGCACCAGCGCGCCGGCCGCGGCCGTGACCGCGAAGAAAGCGAGAAAACGCACCGTGCCGAAACGCCACGCCACCGGCGTTCCGAACGCCAGCAACCAGACCAGATTGACGCCGAGATGCGTGATGTCGCCGTGCAGGAACGCGTAGCTGACGAAGGTCCACACATCGGCCGCCAACCCGCCGGGAAACGCGAGATCGATCGGCACCGACCCGCCGTAGCGCGCCGGAACGAAAGCGAACCACAGAAGCACCTGAAGGTCTTCTTGCTCATCGAGCAGCCAGCGGGCGAGATGCATGAGCACGAGCGCGGCCGCGAGCGCGGCCACGACGGGAGGCATGCGAAAGATCGGCTCGCGAGTGGATGACAAGCGGCGGGTCCGGGATGAGGTACCCGTCCCTTAAGGCGAGGCCGCCCCCGCGGCAAGGGCGGACACAATCCCCAACTATGTCGGCTTAACCCTAATACGGCTCGCCACGTTCCCGCCTTCCGAGCGGCACGCGCTGTGCAAATTCTCCGTCACGCTGTCCCTTCTTGCGACAGCCAAGTCTTACGACAGCCAAGTCCTTGCGACAGCCAAGTCCTTGCGACAGCAATGTCGTCCCGGAGAAGCCGAATGAAGCATGCCGCTTCCCGCGCCCTGCACGCCTATTGGGACCGCCTGCGCGGCACCCGGGCGGCACCCGATCGCGCCGACGTGGACCCGGGCGCGATCCGCACGCTCCTGGGCGACGTCTATCTCCTGGAACTCGGCATGCCCCGGCAATTCACCATCCGGCTCGCGGGAACGCGCCTGTGCACGCTGTTTTGCCGGGAATTGAAGGGCTCATCGCTGGATTCGCTGTTCGCACCCAGGGACCAGGGCGAGATCGCCGATCTGGTCACCGAGGTTACCGGCAGCGTCATCCCCATGGTGGCGGGCATTAGCGGCGAGACCGCCGCCGGACAGACCATCGACCTCGAATTAATGGCCTTGCCGCTGCGCCATCGCGGCCGCACCCAGTCCCGGCTGGTAGGCTCGCTGGCGGCGCTCGACGTGCCGTATTGGGTCGGGACCGTGCCGCTGGAACGGCTG
>JAYUHJ010000299.1:0-4076 GCA_043767065.1 Hyphomicrobiales bacterium
ACGTAGTTCGCCACTGCCGCGCCGCCCATATTGAAGATGCCGCCAAGCGTCGCGTCCTTGATCTGCATGTCGCCGGCCTTGCCGAGCAACTGCATCGTCGTCATGGCATGCATCGAGACGCCCGTGGCGCCGATCGGGTGGCCCTTGGACTTGAGCCCGCCCGACGGATTGACCGGCAGCCTCCCGGTCTTCTCGGTGATGCCCTCTTCGATGATGCGCGCGCCCTGACCGGGTTTGGCCAGGCCCATGGCCTCGTATTCGATGAGTTCCGCCATGGTGAAGCAGTCGTGCGTCTCGACGAAGGAGAGGTCCCAGATCCCGATGCCCGCCTTCGCGAGCGCCCGCTGCCAGGCCTCGCTGCAGCCTTCGAACTTGAGAATGTCGCGCTTCGACATGGGCAGGAAATCCTGCGCATGCGCCGTTGCCCGGATGGCGACCGCGGGCTTGCCGAGCCGGAGCGCGGTCGAAACGTCCGCCAGCACCACCGCTGCCGCGCCGTCGGTCACCAGCGAGCAGTCGGTGCGCTTGAGCGGTCCGGCCACGCGCGGGTTCTTCTCGCTCTCGGTGCGGCAGAACTCGAAACCCAGATCCTTGCGCAACTGCGCATAGGGATTGGCGACGCCGTTCTTGTGGTTCTTGGCGGCGATCCGAGCCAGTGCGTCGGACTGGTCGCCATAGCGTTGGAAATAGAGATCCGCGATCTTGCCGAAAATTCCGGCGAAGCCACCCTCGGTGCCGCCGTCCTCGGGTAAGTACGAAGCACTCAAGAGAATCTTGCCTACCTCCGGTCCAGGCGTCTTCGTCATCTGCTCGACGCCGACCACGAGCACGATACGCGCACCCGAAGCGATGGCTTTGATGCCTTGATGCACGGCGGCCGAGCCAGTGGCGCAGGCATTCTCGACCCGGGTCGCCGGCTTGAAGCGAAAAGCCGGATCGGCCTGCAAGACGAGTGCGGCGGTGAAATTCTGTGCAGTGAAGCCGCCGTTGAAATGGCCGAGCACGATCTCGTCAACGTCCCGAGCCTCGATGCCGGCGTCGGCGAGCGCCTCATTGGCCACGCGCACTACGAGGCTCTCGATGGTCTCAGCGTCGAGTTTGCCGAACGGCGTATGGGCGAGGCCGACGATGCAGGCGGTCATGGTGTCCTCCGCTGGCGTCAATATAGGTCGTGGCGGGGCGCGCCGCGAGCCTCTTGGCCTGAAGCGTGGATACGGGCTAGGAAAGGCTGAGGCCGGGGGCCGAACGCCGCAGCTCCGCGCGCCGAAATGTCGCCGCATTGAAAGACGGAATCCGCCGGGTGCCGACCTCGTTCCGCTGCCATTGGCTTTTGTTTCCCGCGTTGGCGCTGGCGCTCGCCACGGCGGCGCCGGCTGTGGCTGCCAAGGGTCCGTTCATTCTTGTCGACGCCGAAAGCGGCAAGGTGATCGCCCAGCATGAGGCCGGCCGCCAATGGTATCCGGCCTCGATCACCAAGCTGATGACCGTCTATGTGACCTTCCGCGCCATTCGCGCCGGGAAGGTCGCCTTCGACACGCCGCTCACCGTTTCCGCCAATGCCCTGGCCCAGCCGCCCTCCAAGATGGGATTCCCCGTCGGAACCCAGATCACCATCGACAATGCCTTGAAGATTTTGATGGTGAAATCCGCCAACGACATTGCCGTCGTGGTCGCCGAGGGTGTCAGCGGCAGCGTGCCCGCCTTCGTCGCCGAGATGAACAAGGCCACGGAAGAGCTCGGCATGAACGGCACGCAATACAGAAATCCGCACGGTCTGCCCGACGACGAGCAGGTCACCACCGCGCGCGACATGGCGCTCCTGGCGCGCGCGCTGATGCGGGAATTTCCCGAGCACGAGTTGCTGTTTCGCATCCCCGCGCTGCGCGTCGGCAAGCGCATCCTGCGCAATCACAACAAGCTGATCGACCGCTATCCCGGGGCCGACGGCATGAAGACCGGGTTCATCTGCTCGGGCGGCTACAACGTGGTCGCTACCGCCAAGCGCAATGGCAAGCACCTGATCGCCGTCGTGCTCGGCTCGCACTCCTCGTCCGAGCGCACCGAGGACGCCGCGCGTCTGTTCGAAGCGGGCTTCGGAAGCTCGGTGTCGCTGGCCAGTCTCTTCGCGGCGAGCAAGCCGACGCTCGACAAGGTGGAAAACGTGGCGGTGGGGCCGGTGGATCTGCGCGACCAGATCTGCAGCGGCAAACGCCGGCGCAAGGCGGTCGAGGCCGCCGAGGCCGACGACGACGAGGATCCGGAGGCAATCGATCCGGAATCGGGCCTGGCGGTGATACGCGCGGGGTCGAAGCAGAGCTTCCTCATCGATCTGCCGCCCTCCATGCCGCCGATCCGGGTGTTCGTCGGTCCGGCGTCGAAGCCGAACTTCGAGCCGGTCGTGCCGGCAGGCTCGCGCAAGGCCAAGCGCACGAAGGCAAAGACCAAGACCAAGGCGAAGTCCGACGCCAAGGCCAAACCCGCAGCGAAAGACAAGGCGGCGCAAAAAGCCAAGGCTGCGCCGAAGGCCAAGGACGCACCCAAGGTCAAGGCCGCTTCAAAGCAGAAATCGAAGAAATGAGCGCCGAACCCAAGCGGCCACTGGGGCCGGACGAGCCGGTCGCGCTCACGCTGCTCACCGGCTTCCTCGGCGCCGGCAAGACCACGCTCCTGCAGAAGCTCGTCCGCGAGCCCGATCTTGCCGACACCGTCGTGCTCATCAACGAAGTCGGCGAGGTGGCGCTCGACCATCTGTTCGTGGATGTGCTGGACGAGAACCTGCTTCTGCTTTCGAGCGGATGCATGTGCTGCGCCGTGCGCGGCGATCTGGTGGATTCGCTCGAGAATATTCTGCGCTGGCGCGACACCGGCTCCGCCCCGCCGTTCCGCCGCGTGGTGATCGAGACCACCGGCCTGGCCGATCCCGCCCCGGTCCTGCATCTGGTGATGACCCACCCTTATCTCGTGCAGCGCTATCGCCTCGACGGCATCGTCACCGTGGTCGATGCGGTGAACGGAATGGCCACGCTCGACACCTACGAGGAGGCAGTGAAGCAGGCGGCCATGGCCGATCGCTTGGTACTGACCAAGACCGATCTGCCGGGCGCCGATGCCGATGCGCTACGCGCACGCCTGAAGCGCCTGAACCCGGCCGCGCACGTGCTCGATGCGGCCAAGGGCGAGGCTGTCGCCGCCGCGCTCATGAATGCCGGCCTCTATGATCCCTCCGGCAAAATCCCGGACGTCTCGCGCTGGCTCGCCGAAGAGGCGGTCGCAGCCGCCGATGCCGGGCGCGACGCGTCGGTCACGCTAGTCCCACACAAGCACGACGAGCGCATCAAGGTGTTCACGGTGGCGACCGAAGCTGCGTTACCGATGGCGACGCTCAAGCTGTTCCTGGAGCTCCTGCGCGCCACCCACGGCGAGAAGCTCCTGCGGCTCAAGGGTATCGTGCGGCTCGCCGAGGAGCCCGACCAACCGATGGTATTGCACGCGGTCCAGCATGTGCTGCATCCCCCGGTCCGCCTCTCGCATTGGCCGGACGACGACCGCCGCTCGCGGCTGGTCTGCGTCACCCGCGATCTGGATCAAAAGGTCGTGCAGAGGCTGCTCGATGCCTTCCTGGGCATCCCTGCCACCGACACGCCGGACAAGGCCGCGCTGGTCGACAACCCGCTGGCGGTACGGCCCGGCGCACTTCTCGCCTGAAAGCCCTTGCCACGGGGGCTCAGCTTTCGGAAAGTTACCGACAAAGACATAAGCGGCCATCGGCTGCAGGGGAGGGATTAAATGTTTACGGCACTCAAGCGCGAGTACAACTATCTGCGCGGGGCGTTGCGCACGCTCAAGATGACGACGCCGATCGCGAAGACTCCGACGCGCGTCTTCCCCTTCGTGATCGAGGAACTCGCCGCGAAATACGGCGACAAGGAAGCGCTGCTCTCCGACAAGGAGAGCTACACCTATAAGCAGCTCGACGCTCGCGCCAACCAATATGCGCGCTGGGCGCTGGCGCAGGGCATCAAGAAGGGCGACGCCGTCTGCCTCTTCATGCTGAACCGGCCGGAATATTTCATCTT
>JAYUHJ010000300.1:0-1662 GCA_043767065.1 Hyphomicrobiales bacterium
AAACCCGCGGCCGGCATGAAGGTGAAGACGGCTTCCGAGCGCGCCAAGGCCTCGCGCAAGATGGTGTTCGAACTTCTGCTTGCCGACCAGCCGGAGCGCGAGACCGCGCACGATCCGGATTCCAAGTTCTGGCGCTGGACCGACAAGATGGGGATCGCGAGGAGCCGCTTCCCCGAGCACGCGTCACCGGCCGCCGATCGCTCGCATCCGGCGATGGCGGTGAATCTAGACGCCTGCATCCAGTGCAATCTTTGCGTTCGCGCCTGCCGCGAGGTTCAGGTCAACGATGTGATCGGCATGGCTGGTCGCGGCATGCTTGAAAAGATCGTGTTCGATTTCGACGACCCGATGGGCGCCTCAACCTGCGTTGCGTGCGGCGAGTGCGTGCAGGCCTGCCCGACCGGCGCGCTGATGCCCTCTTCGCTGGTGAACGAGCAGAACGTGCGTACGGAGTTCCCGGACCGCAAGGTGGACAGTGTCTGCCCCTATTGCGGTGTCGGCTGCCAACTCACCTACGAGATCAAGAACGACAAGCTAATCTCGGTGAGCGGCCGCAACGGCCCGGCCAATGAGAATCGGCTCTGCGTCAAGGGCCGCTTCGGCTTCGACTATGTGCACAATGCGGAGCGCTTGTTGCGGCCGATGATCCGCAAGGATGGCGTGCCGAAAGTTCCCCACGAGACGATCGATCCGGCCAATCCCTGGACCCATTTCCGCCCCGCCACCTGGGAAGAGGCGTTGGAGCGCGCGGCCTCGGGCCTGAAGCGCATCCGCGACCGGGACGGGCCCCAGGCGCTTGCCGGTTTCGGCTCGGCCAAAGCTTCGAATGAAGAGGCTTATCTCTTTCAGAAGCTGGTGCGCGCGGGTTTCGGCACCAACAATGTCGATCACTGCACACGGCTGTGCCACGCCTCGTCGGTCGCGGCGCTTCTGGAAGGCGTCGGCTCGGCGGCGGTTTCGGCCACGTTCAACGAGGTGAAGAATTCCGACGTCATCATCGTGATCGGGGCAAACCCGACCGAGAACCATCCGGTGGCCGCGACCTTCTTCAAGCAGGCGGCCAAGCGCGGCGCCAAACTCATCGTCATGGATCCGCGTGGCCAGGCGCTGAAGCGCCACGCCTGGAAGATGATGCAGTTCAAGAACGGCACCGACGTCGCGATGCTGAACGGCATGCTCAACGTCATCGTCGGCGAGAAGCTCTATGACGCCCAATACGTGCAGACTTATGTGGAAGGCTTCCCGGCCTTCGCCGAGCACATCAAGGATTTCACGCCGGAGGAAATGGCGCCGATCTGCGGCGTTCCCGCCGACACGCTGCGCGAGGTGGCGCGCACCTTCGCGCGCGCGGAACGGGCCATTATCTTCTGGGGCATGGGCGTCTCGCAGCACGTGCACGGCACCGACAATGCGCGCTGCCTGATCGCGCTGTCGCTGATCACCGGCCAGATCGGCCGGCCGGGCACCGGGCTGCATCCGCTGCGCGGGCAGAACAACGTGCAAGGGGCTTCCGACGCGGGCCTGATCCCGATGTTTTTCCCCGATTACCGGTCGGTGGAGAATCCGGAAATCCGCGCGGGCGTGGAAAAACTGTGGGGCGTCAAGCTCGACCCCAAGCGCGGCAAGACCGTGGTCGAGATCATGGACGCGGTCCATGCCGAC
>JAYUHJ010000301.1:0-1660 GCA_043767065.1 Hyphomicrobiales bacterium
AGTGCAGCCGCCGTTCAAATTGAAGTTCCGCGCGATCCCGCGCGAGCTGGAAGTCGGCTGGGCGATCTTGCCGCCGCAACCGGCGGCGCCCCGCTAGGCGGTGGCGCGGATCACGCTCGCGAGCTTCTCGAAAATCTCGCCGATCTGCGCTTCCGAGACGATCAGCGGCGACGCCACCGCCAGCGTATCGCCCATGCAGCGGATCATCATGCTCTCGTCGAAAAACGCACGCTCCATGCACTCGAAGCCTCGCTTGCCGACCGCGTCCGGCCGCGACGACAGATCGATGCCGACCGTGAGGCCCACCGTGCGAATATCGAGCACGCCGGGCAAACCCTTCAGCCCCATGGCCGCGTCGGCCCAGATCGGCTCGAGCTTCCTCGCGCGCTCCATTAGCTTCTCGTCGCGATAGAGGTCGAGCGTCGCCAGCGCCGCCGCGCAAGCGAGCGGATGCGCCGAATACGTATAGCCGTGAAACAGCTCGGTCACGTGCTCGGGCCCCTTCATGAAGGCGTCGTGGATTTGCCCGCGCACGATGACGCCGCCCATGGGCACGGTGCCCGAGGTGATGCCCTTGGCGAAGCAGATCATGTCCGGCACCACGCCGTAGCGTTCGGCCGCGAACATGTAGCCGAGCCGGCCGAAGCCGGTGATGACCTCGTCGAAAATGAGAAGAATCCCATACTTGTTGCAGATCGCCCGCAGCCGCTCGAGATAGCCCTTGGGCGCCGGCAGCACGCCGGTGGCGCCGGCCATCGGCTCGACGATCACCGCGGCGATGGTCGAAGCATCGTGCAGCGCGACGATACGCTCGAGCTCGTCGGCCAGATGCGCGCCCCACTCCGGCTCGCCCTTGGAGAAGGCCTGCTTCTCGCGATTATAGGTGTGTGGAAGATGATCGACGCCGGCCAAGAGCGAGCCGAAATAGCGCCGGTTGGAAACGATGCCGCCCACCGAAATTCCGCCAAAGCCCGCGCCGTGATAGCCGCGCTCGCGGCCGATGAGGCGCGTGCGCGTCCCCTCGCCGCGCGCATGCTGATAAGCGATGGCGATTTTCAACGCGGTGTCGCAGGCTTCCGAGCCCGAGTTGCAAAAGAAAACATGATCGAGATCGCCCGGCGCCAGTGCGGCGATGCGGCTTGCGAGCACGAAGGCCTGCGGATGCGCGTACTGGAACGGTGGTGCGTAATCGAGCACGCCGGCTTGCGCCCGGATCGCTTCGACCACCGGCTCGCGATTGTGCCCGGCGTTGCAACACCAAAGTCCCGCGGTGGCGTCGAGCACCGGGCGCCCTTCGGGCGTGTAGTAGTGCATGTCCTTGGAGCGGGCCACGAGGCGCGGCCGCTTTTTGAACGCCCGGTTGGCGGTGAAGGGAAGCCAGAAGGCTTCGAGGTCGTTGGGCTGCAGGGCGGGACTGGACGGCATGGGCGGCTCCTGAATTCAGCCTACCAATAGCCCAAAGACATGCGCGCGGTCACGCCTCGAACGGAAGCCCCGCATATTGTTCGGCCAGCGAGGCCTGGGCGTGGTCGGAGGAGGCCAGGTAATCGAGCTGGTTCTCTCGCGTGCGCTCCTCGAACGGCGTATCGCCGGGGAAACGATGCAGGAGATTGGTCAGCCACCAGGAGAAGCGCTCGGCATTCCACACCCGGCGCAGCGC
>JAYUHJ010000302.1:0-1659 GCA_043767065.1 Hyphomicrobiales bacterium
CAAGGTTGAGATCATCGGGGACATCGAGTTGTTCTGCCGCGAGCGGCGGGCGAGTGCGCCGCGCTCGCCACTAGTCGCCATTACCGGCACGAACGGAAAATCGACGACAACCGCGCTGATCGGTCATTTGATAGCGGCCGCGGGGCGCGAGGCCGTGGTCGGCGGCAATCTCGGTACGCCGATCCTGGCGCTGCCGCCGCCCGACATGAAGCGCACGCACGTGATCGAATGCTCGTCCTACCAAATCGATCTCGCGCCGACGCTCGATTCGTCGGTCGGGATTCTCCTGAACATCACGCCCGATCACCTCGATCGCCACGGCACCATTGAAAACTACGCCGCGATCAAGGAACGGCTGGTGGCCGGAGTGGAGGCGGGTGGCGCCGCCGTCATCGGGGTCGATGATGAATTCGGCTCCGCTGCCGCAGATCGTATCGAGCGGGCGGGCAAGCGTGTCGTGCGGGTCTCGGTGGAGCGAAAGCTCCACGATGGCATTTATCGGGAGGCCGAACAGCTCGTGATCGCTGAAGGGGGCGTAGCACGCGGCGCGATCGATCTTGCCGGGATCGGAAGCTTGCGCGGCGTGCATAACGCGCAGAACGCGGCGGCGGCTTATGCAGCGACACGAGCACTCGGGCTGGGGCACGACGAAATCCAGGCGGGGCTTCGGAGTTTCCCCGGTCTCGCGCACCGCATGGAAGAAGTCGGGCGCAAAGGGCGCGTCCTGTTCGTCAACGACTCGAAAGCGACCAACGCGGACGCGGCCGCCAAGGCGCTCGCGTCTTTCCGCGACATTTTCTGGATCGCCGGCGGGCGCGCCAAGGAAGGCGGCATCGAGCCGCTGCAGGAATTCTTCACGCGCATCCGCAAGGCTTATCTGATCGGCGAGGCGGCAGCGGACTTCGCCAAGACCCTCGGTTCCGCTGTCCCACACGAGATCGTCGATACGCTCGAGCGCGCCGTTCCGCTTGCCGCGCGTGAGGCAGGGGCCTCTGGACTCAAAGAGCCTGTGGTGTTGCTCTCGCCAGCCTGCGCCAGCTTCGATCAGTATCCGAACTTCGAAGTGCGCGGCGACGCGTTCCGTGAACTGGTGCGCAAGCCATGACCAGCCATATCGATCCGACCAAGGAAGATTTCGCGCTGTTCAAGGATCTGCCGCGCGACGAACCGATCCACATGCTCAATCTCGTGAAGTTGCGCGAGCAGGCGGCCTATCCGGACGGGCGGCTGGCTTCAGGGCTCGAGGCCTACCGCGCCTATGGCCGCGAGAGCGGACCGGTGTTTCGCAGGCTCGGCGGGCGACAGGTCTGGATCGGAAAGCCGCAGCTCACCTTGATCGGTCCGCAATCCGAGCGCTGGAACCTCGCATTCATCGCCGAATATCCTTCGGGCGCCGCCTTCATCGAAATGCTGCGCGACCCGGTTTACCGGGAAGCGGTGAAGCATCGCCAGGCTGCGGTCGAGGATTCGCGGCTCATTCGGATGAAGCCCGGCAAGCCGGGCGCGGCTTTCGGCGAAGCGGACTGAATTTCCGCAAGTGCCGGCGCGCTGCGCCGACTTCCTTAAGCACTCGTCAACCCTAGGGGTTCAAGACTGGGGCCGGTTTTCCCGAACCCGGCGATTCCATGGTCTCTCGCGCGCAGCGCAGCTTCCTCGGCG
>JAYUHJ010000303.1:0-1657 GCA_043767065.1 Hyphomicrobiales bacterium
CGCTCGCTGCGCACGGGCGTCACGATCGGCAGCCCTCAGGACGTGGTGCGCGCAGCAACCGAACTCGGGATCAGCCAGATCTGCAACATTTACGGCAGCACGGAAACCTACGGCAATTGCTGCGTCACACCATACGATTGGCCGCTCGAGCGCCGGGCCAATTCCCAAGGCCCACCCCTTCCCGGCATGCGCCTGCGCATTCGCGATGCCGAGAGTGGCGCGCTTTTACCGGCAGGCCAGATTGGCCAGATCGAGGTCTCCGGCTATCTGACGCCAGGCTACCTATTCGACAGCGCGCAGCACAATGGCGATGTGTTCACAGCAGACGGCTGGTTCCGTTCCGGAGACCTCGGTCGGCTGAACGATGACGGCACGCTCGTCTACTCGGGCCGCAGCTCCGAGATGATCAAGCGATCCGGCATCAATGTCTCACCGGCCGAGGTGGAGGAAGTGCTCCAACAGCATCCCGATGTGGCCTTGGCCGGTGTCACGGGCGCACCCGATGCCGTCCGCGGCGAAATCATCATCGCCTACGTGATCGCGCGACCAGGCTCCCAACCCCGGGCCGACGAGCTGCTGCGATTTTGTCGCGAGCGATTGTCGAGCTACAAACTCCCCGATCGCATCGTGGCTTCAGTCGAACTCCCGTTGACGCCGACAGGAAAACTGATGCGGCGCGAGCTGAAAGCCATGGCCGCGCAGGGCAACGGCGCCACGTAGGACCTATCGTCAAAGTCTAACCTTCGGAGACGACTCATGCGCGCCATGCTGTGCCGCACCCTCGGCGACATCGCCAACCTCGAACTGGGCGACGTGCCGGCCCCGCCGCTCGGAGTCGGCGATGTCCGCATCGGCGTGAAAGCGGCGGGCGTCAATTTCCCTGATATTCTCATGGTCGAGGGCAAATATCAGGTGAAGCCTCCGCTGCCGTTCATTCCGGGCCTCGAGGTGGCGGGTACGGTCATGGAGTGCGCAGCCGGCGTCAGCCACGTCAAACCCGGCGATCGCGTCATCGCCTTCGCGCGCAAGGCCGGCGGCTACGCCAGCGAAATCGTCCTGCCCGGCGCGATCGTGACGCCGATCCCGGCTGCGATGGATTTCGCGACGGCCGCCGCATTCCCAGTTGCCTACGGCACGGCGCACTTCGCGCTCGACTATCGCGGCAACCTGAAAAAAGGGGAAACCCTGCTCGTCCTCGGCGCCACGGGCGGCGTCGGCATCGCCGCCATCGAAATCGGCAAGATGATGGGCGCGCGCGTCATCGCCGCGGCCGGCGGCCCCGAAAAACTCGCCGTGGCGCGTGAACACGGCGCCGACGACCTGATCGATTACCGCGCCGAAAACTTGCGCGAGCGCGTGCTCGCGCTGACCGACGGTCGCGGCGTCGACGTGGTGTTCGATCCGGTCGGGGGAGATGCGTTCGACCAGAGCGTGCGCTGTCTCGCCTGGGAGGGCCACCTGCTGGTGATCGGCTTTGCGTCCGGCGACATCCCGAAAATTGCGGCCAACTACATCCTGGTGAAGAACATCTCGATCATCGGCGTCGTCTTCGGCGAACACAGCTTTCGCTATCCCGAAGAGTCGCGCGCGCGCCTGGGCCGGCTGCTCGGCGATTACGAAGCGGGTCGGTTGAAGCCGCGCGTGTGGAAAAAGTTTC
>JAYUHJ010000304.1:0-4056 GCA_043767065.1 Hyphomicrobiales bacterium
CGCCGTTATGCTCGCGGGCGCATCAGCAAGCTCCGTCGCATTCGCTCAGGCCACGCCGTCTGTCCCGATCGCGGGGGCCTTATCCGAGGCCACCGTCACGGCTCTGCAAGCGGCCCTGAACAAGCAAGGCATCGCGGTGAAGACGGATGGAATTCTGAACGACGAAACCCGCGCGGCCATAAGGAAATATCAGACGCAGCATCATCTTCCGGTCACTGGCGAGCCCGACAAGGCAACTCTCGACAAGCTCGGTGTTGCCGTTCGGCAAGGTACGACTCCCGCGCAGTCCCCGGCACTCGCTCAGGCCACGCCGACGCCACCGGCGGGCAGCCCGCTGCCGCAGACTCCAGCTCCGGTACCGGGGCAGATGGTTCCCGGTCAGATCGCCCAGGGCGGCATGATGATGAACTGCCCGATGATGCAAGGAGCGATGCCAGGAATGATGCAGACGATGCAGGGGATGATGCAGATGATGCAGACGATGCAGATGCAGCCTGGGCAGATGCAGCCGATGCAAGGGACGATGCAGGGGATGATGCAAATGATGCAAGGGATGATGCAGATGATGCAAGGGGAGATGCAGCCGCGACAGATGCAGCCCGGCTCGCGATGATCAACGCGAGAGGGAAACAAGGCTGCGAAGTCCGGGCGACAAGGGCGTAGGCAAAGGCAACCGTTATGAAGACAATGAATCTTCGCGTCAGCGGGCTCTTTAGCGGCCTCGATAATCTTGCGATCGAGAAACGTTTGCGTCGGCTGCCCGGCGTCGAGGATGCCGTTATGAACCCGGCCTCCGAGAGTGCGAGCGTAACCTACGACGAAGCGGTCACCACGTCTGAAGCCGTCAAGTCGGCCATTGACGAGTGTGGGTTCCATTGCAGCGGCGAAGCGGTTCCGCGGCATCTGTGCGAGCCCGGGGCGCCAGTGCCAGCATCACATCATCACGGCGCTCGGCACGCAGTTGCGCCTCATCGCGGCGCGATCCGGCCGTCTGAAAAAGTCGCAACGCACGACGCTCATGCTGACATGGGCCATAGCGGCGATATGCCGGCGATGGTGCGTGACCTGCGTCGGCGTTTCTTGGTCGCGCTCGTGTTCGCGGTTCCCGTCTTTTTCTACTCACAAATGGGAGACATGCTTGGAGGGTTCAAACCTCCGTTCGGTATCGAACGCAACATCTTCCTATTTGTGCTGGCTAGCGGCGCAATCATCTACCCAGGCTGGCCGTTCTACGTTGGCGCAATCCGGGCGCTTCGCAACGGTATCCTCAACATGGCGGTGCTCGTGCTGCTCAGTGTTGGCACCGGGTATCTTTTCAGTGTCGGCGCGACGTTCTTCTTCAAAGGCGAGCAATTCTTCGAAGCAGCTTCTGTTCTGCTCGTCTTCATCCTGCTCGGTCATTGGCTCGAAATGCGCGCCCGCGCCGGGGCGTCTGCGGCGATCCGTACATTGATGGACCTCGCACCGCCGATGGCGAGCGTACTGCGCGACGGCAAGGAGATCGAATTGCATACCGCCGATGTCGTTGTTGGCGATCTCGTTGTCGTGCGCCCAGGCGGCAAGGTGCCGGTGGACGGTGAGATCTTCGAAGGGTCGACGGATATCGACGAATCGATGCTCACTGGCGAGTCGATGCCGGTGTCCAAGAAGCCGGGCGATCATCTAATTGGCGCGACAATCAATAAGACTGGGATGATCCGCTATCGCGCGACTAAGGTCGGCGCCGATACGGCGCTCGCGCAAATCGTAAAGCTCGTGCAGGAAGCGCAGAACTCAAAGGCGCCTGCGCAGCTTCTTGCTGATCGCGCTTCCCAATGGCTCGTGCTTGCGGCGTTGGTCATCGGGCTGCTGACTTTCGCGATCTGGTACTGGTGGATAGGCCAGTCGTTCCTTTTTGCGACGACGCTGATGATCACGGTGTTTGTGATCGCATGCCCGGATGCGCTCGGACTTGCAACGCCGATGGCAGTCATGGTCGGGACTGGCCTCGGAGCGATGAACGGCATTTTGTTCAAGAATGCCATCGCACTCGAGGATGCGACCAAGCTCAATGTCATCGTTTTCGACAAGACCGGTACCTTGACCATGGGGCAGCCCAAGGTCGTCGAGGTCGTTCCGGCAGGGGCTCGTTCGGTAGAAGACGTTCTGGTGATAGCTGCCGCCATCGAGCAGGGCTCGGAGCATCCACTCGCGAAAGCGACCCTTGAACGTGCGGCCGGTCTGCAACTCGCCGAAGTCAAGGAATTCACCAACATCGAGGGCCGAGGCGCAACAGCCAAAGTCGCCGGCCATTCCGTGCTGATCGGCAACCGCAAGCTAATCGAGGCCAATGGCGTCGACATGACATCGCTAGCCGCTCACAGCGAGCGTCTTCAGGGCGCGGGCCGAACCGTCGTGCACGTGGCTCAGGATGGGCAACTCGTCGGACTCATTGCCATCGCAGATGCGTCACGACCCACGGCGGCTGCCACGGTCGCGAAGCTGCGCGAGCGCGGGGTGAAGGTCGCGATGCTCACCGGCGACAATGCCGGCACCGCCAAGCGTATCGCCGATGAACTCGGGATCGAAATCGTTCTTGCTGACGTGCTCCCCGGCCAAAAAGCTGAAAAGATCAAAGAATTGCAAAGCCAGGGCTTGAAAGTTGGAATGGTTGGCGACGGCGTGAACGATGCCCCCGCTCTGACCCAGGCGGACGTCGGCTTCGCTATTGGCGCCGGTACCGATGTCGCCATGGAAAGCGCGGACGTCGTGTTGATGAAGAGCGATCCTTACGATGTCGTCGGCGCGATCACGCTGTCACGCGCGACCTTGCGCAAGATGCACCAGAATCTCTGGTGGGCGACCGGCTATAACCTGATCGCTTTCCCGCTCGCAGCGGGCGTTTTCTATCCGTTCTTGCTCAATCCGGAGATCGCCGCTCTGGCAATGTCCGGCAGTTCGGCTCTCGTGGCCATAAATGCATTGCTGCTGAAGCGGACGCGTCTCGAAGGGATCGGCGGGACAGGATCGACCGAACAGCTAAGCCGTCAGGCCACGCCTTCCGCTGCCGAACCCGCTGGTTCGGAACACAAATTCGCTGGCAGATCGTCAAGTTAGGAGAGCTTCGATGGAAAAGAATGGCTCGACCGATACGCACGCCCGCCTCTGCTCGCCATATGTGTACGTTGTTCTCATCGCATTCCTTGCGATCGCGGCCTTCTATCTGATCGCGGAGCATCGGGTGCATCTCTACGGATATCTATCCTGGCTCCCGCTGGCGGCATTCATAGCGCTGCATTTCTGGATGCACGCGGGCCATCGTCACGGCAGCCATGGTTCGCACGGCGATCAGAAGCGCGATCCCCCGCCGGATCGTAAGCCCGGCGCGCATCAACACTAGAGAATGGAGGCACCCATGCAATCGGAAGCGCCTGCCTATGGACTGTGGGGGCTCGTGATCCTGAATTCGGCGATTTTTATTATGTTCGCCTACAGCTTCTTCAAGCCACGCACTGATCGCGATTGGCGGTCGTTCGGTGCGTTCAGCGCGTTCCTGGTCGCGCTTTTCACCGAAATGTACGGCTTTCCGCTCACGATCTACTTTCTCTCAGGCTGGCTTCAGAGCCGCTTCCCCGGCATCGATTGGCTCTCGCACGACGCCGGACATCTCCTTGAGATGGTGTTTGGCTGGAAAACTAATCCGCATTTCGGACCGTTCCATTTATTGAGCTTTGTGTTCATCGGCGGCGGCTTCGTTCTCATTTCAGCGGCCTGGCGAGTGCTCTACGAAGCCCAACAGCGTCGAGAGCTGGCGATAAAGGGTGCGTACAGTTACGTCCGTCATCCGCAGTACGTGGGTTTCATACTGGTGATGTTCGGCTTCCTGCTGCAGTGGCCGACGATCCTCACGCTTGCAATGTTTCCGGTGCTCACCGGCATGTACGTCAAGCTGGCGAGGAGCGAAGAGCAAGAGGCGATTGCCGAGTTCGGGGATGCATACACGGCGTACATGGCGAACGTGCCGGCCTTTATTCCGCGACTCGGTCGCCTCTTTGGCGGCGGGCCGACACGCGGACG
>JAYUHJ010000305.1:0-4050 GCA_043767065.1 Hyphomicrobiales bacterium
GGTTCAGATTGCAGCCGATAAAGCCGAGCTCGTTGACGCAGCGCTCAAGCTCGCGAGCACTGTTCTTCGGCGGAACGCCCGGCGACTGCGGCAACTGGCAGACTCCGACGAAATTCTCCGGATAGAGCTTGCACACGCGGTGGATGAGGTCGTTGCAGATCTGCGACCATTCCATGCTCACGCTTTCGTCGCCGATGTGGTGGCCCATGCCCGAGGCGCGCGGCGAGAAAATGGTGAGATCGGTGCCCCGCTCGCGCTGAAACTTGAGCTGCGCGCCTTCCAGGCTCTCGCGGATTTCGTCGTCGCTCATCTTGAGCGAGGCCTTGGTGGGCAGCGGCTTCTTGTCCTTGATCGCGTCAACCTGTTCCTTGCGGAAGCGATGCAGATCCTTCGGCTCGGTCGTGTAGTGGCCGTGACAGTCGATAATCATGATTCCAACGCTGGGGCTGAGGGATGGGACGCGCGAATTCGTTCTGCCGCGCGTGA
The DNA here is from genome assembly GCA_043767065.1 of Hyphomicrobiales bacterium. Lineage (GTDB taxonomy): Bacteria > Pseudomonadota > Alphaproteobacteria > Rhizobiales > Xanthobacteraceae > JAHFPN01. The sequence goes on from JAYUHJ010000305.1 coordinate 487, forward strand.
CACGGAGAATGCTAGGCCTGCCGCGCGATTGTCAAACACGGAAGTTCGCCATCTCGCTTGTGAGCCGAACGCCGTATCGGCTATATCCACAATACCTCGACGCGCGAGCGGAGCCTCGTGCGCAGGTTGTTCCTAAGGGAGAACGCATGGCCGAACTTCCGCGGCTCAACGGCATCATCCGCGCGCTGGAGGCGGGCCAGGCTGCCTTCGCCGCCTTCTCGCCGGCCGAAACTGATTCCGCGATCGCGATGAGCGCGTCGAAGTTCGACGGCGTCGTGTTCGAGATGGAGCACAATCCGTGGGACGGACGGGCGTTGCGCGACTCGCTGCAATTCATGCTGAACCGCGGGCAGATCGTGAAAAGCGGCTCGCTCGCGCCCCCGGTGACACCGATGGTGCGCATTCCGGTGAACGGCGTCGAGAAAGGCCAATGGCACGCCAAGCAGGCGCTTGACCTCGGCTGCTACGGAATCGTGTGGCCGCACATCAGCAACGCCGACGAGGCCTATAACGCGGTGGCGGCCTGCCGCTATCCGCGACTGAAGAGCGCGCCGCGCTACGAGCCCGCCGGCATCCGCGGCGACGGGCCGACCGGCGCCGTGCGCTATTGGGGCCTGACGCAGCAGGAATATTACCAGCGCGCCGACGTGTGGCCGCTCGATCCCAAGGGCGAGATTTTCGTCATTCTGCAGATCGAGGACACCAAGGGCGTCGAGAACCTCGACGATATCCTGAAGCGCGTGCCCGGTATCGGCGCGATCCTGATCGGCGAAGGCGATCTCGGCCAGGAGCTCGGGTTCCCGCGCCAGTACGAACATCCGCAGCTGCTCGAGCTGATGGCGCACGTGGTCAAGACCTGTAAGGCGCACAACGTGGTCGTCGGCCATCCGCACGTCGAGATCGGCAACGCCGAGCGCATCATCAAGGAGGGCTACCGCTTCCTGATGTGCCAGCCGACCCGAAGCTACGCGCATCTCGACAAGGCGCGCGAGCTGGCCGGACGGAAATGAGGCGATGAACAGCGCGTTTTTCGCCAGCGGACCGGTCACGCTCAAGGTCAATCTCGGCGATCATCCGGTCACGCGCGCGCTCAAGGCGGGCGAGATCAAGTCCGATCTGGTGACGTTCGATTTCTGCGGCCCGAAGACTGCGAACCAGGGTTTCAAGCCCATGGTGCGCGAAGGGCAATACGACGCCGGCGAGCTCGCCATCGTCACGTTCCTGCAGGCCAAGGTCTATGGAAAGCCCTTGATCTTGCTGCCTGCCACCGTGCTCGGCCGCTTCCAGCAGCACACCATCGTCTACAACGCCGAGCGCGGTCCACTGAAGCCCGGCGACCTCACCGGCAAGCGCGTCGGTCTCCGGTCCTATTCGGTGACGACCGCCACCTGGGTGCGCGGCATCCTGCAGCACGAATACGGCGTCGATCTCGATCGCGTGACCTGGGTCTGTTCCGACGACGGGCATCTGGCCGAGTATCGCGATCCGCCCAATGTCGAGCGCACGAAGCCCGGCGCCAAGCCGATCGACCAGATGCTGTTAGAGGGCGAAATCGACGCCGCGGTCATTCCGGATACGCCCAAGGACCCGCGCATCCAGCCGCTCATCCCCGATCCGCAGGCGGCGGCGCGCGCCTGGTACGAGAAGAACAAGGTCATCCCGATCAATCACCTGTTCGCGGTGCAGAAGCGGCTCGCCGATGCGCGGCCGGACGCGGTACGGGAAATCTACGGCATGCTCTCGGAGAGCAAAAAGGCCGCGCCGCCGGCGGCGGACGGCATCGATTTTTTCCCGTTCGGGATCGAGGCGAACCGGAAGCCGCTCGAGACGATCGCGCAATATGCGTTCGAGCAGAAAATCATTCCGCAGCAACTCAACGCCGACGAAGTGTTCGCCGAAGCCAAACGTATCCTAGGCTTCTGACTTCTTTTCCCTGCCGGTATCGATCAAGCGCCGCTGCAGCGGAAAGAGCACGATCTTGTAGCGGTCGGCGACGAAGCCCCAGATGCCGCGCGGTGCGAACAGCATGGTGCCGATGGCAAGCGCGCCGAGCAGGATCAGATACCAGGATCCGAAATCGGCAAGATAGCTCTGCAATAGCCAGAAAATGACGATGCCGACGATCGGGCCTTCGATCGTGCCGATGCCGCCGATGACAACGACGAAGATCACGTAGGCGGTCCAGTCGAGCACCGAAAACGCCGCATCGGGCGAGATGCGCGCTTTCTGCAGATAGATCAGCGCGCCGATCATGCCGGTCATGGCCGCGGTCACCGCATAGACCCAGAGCTTGGTGCGATAGGAGTCGACGCCGACACTCTCGGCGGCAAGCTCCGAGTCGCGGATGGCGGCGAGCGCCAGCCCGCGGCGCGAGCGCAGCACATAATAGACGCCGAGAATGGTGCCGATGGCGAGCGCGAGCGCGATCCAATAGATCAGCATGTCGCGGGCGACGGCGGTGCGCACGTCGAAGAAGGTCTTCAGCCACTCCATGCCCGCAACGCCGTTGGTAACGGAGACCGGAAGCGACATGCCGGTGCCGCCGCCGAGATCCTTCACCTGCGCGAGCAGCAGTCGAAAGACCTCGGCCACAACCCAAGTGCCGATGGCGAAATAAGCGCCGCGCAGCCGGAACACGACGAGCGCGGTCGGAAACGCGAAGGCGCCCGCGATCACGCCGGCGAGAAAAATCGCGACCAGCGCATCGAGGCCCATGAGCACCGTGAACGCGAACAGGAGATAGCCGCCGAGCCCGACGAACGCTTGCTGGCCGACCGACACGAGTCCGGCATAGCCCGCAAGCAGGTTCCACAGTTGCGCCAGCGCCAGCATGTAGAAGACGAAGATCAGGTCCTGCACGAGCCCACGGCTCGCAAACAGCGGAAGAAACACGAGCACGGCCACGAGCGCCGCGCCCCCGAGTGCCACGTAGCGCGAGATGTCGGTCGCGATCTCGACCCGGTAGTTGCCGCGCATTTTCGCCTCAGTCGACCGCACGCGGGAACAAGCCGCGCGGCCGCAGCACCAGCACCACGAGGAACGCGAGGTGTCCGGCGAGAATCTGCCATTCGGCATTGATGTGGGCGCCGACCGTCTGCGCCACGCCGATGATGATGCCGCCGGCCAGCGTGCCCCAGAGCGAGCCGAGGCCGCCGATGATCACCGCTTCGAACGCATACAAGAGTCGCGCCGGGCCGATCGAGGGGTCGAAGTTCGCCCGCGTGCCGAGATAGAGCGCGGCGATGGCGGTGACGACCATGGCGACCGCCATGGCGAGCGCGAAAATGCGGCGGTTGTCGATGCCCATGAGTTGGGCGATCTCCGGATCGTCCGAAGTGGCGCGGAAGGCGCGGCCGAGCGGCGTGCGGTAGAACAAGTAATTGAGCGCGAAGATGACAGCGACGGCGGAAGCAAGCGTGAGTAACGGCATGACGCCGACCGCGAGCCCCGGCAGCAGCGAGACCGAAGCCGTCTCCAGCGCGCCCGCATCGAGGCGCTTGGTGTCGGCGGAAAAGGCCTCGAGCAGCCCGTTCTGGATGATGATGGAGAGGCCGAAGGTGACCA
>JAYUHJ010000306.1:0-1651 GCA_043767065.1 Hyphomicrobiales bacterium
GATATCACGGGCGGCTTGCCGCGGGTGGCGGAGCTGTTCGAGGCGCGGCGGCCGAAGGAAGCCGCGATCATCGCCGAGATCGCGGGCACCGTGCAGTTCGGCAAGGACTACAAGAACAAGTACCGGATCAACGTCATTCCGACCGACGCCAAGCAGGAGACGGTCGAGTATCTGATCCCGAAGAATCGCCACGTCTATGTGCAGGAAGGCGACGTGGTGGAGAAGGGCGACTTCATCGTCGACGGCAATCCGGCGCCGCACGACATCCTGGCGATCAAGGGCGTCGAGGAGCTCGCGGGCTATCTGGTCAACGAGATCCAGGAAGTTTACCGGCTGCAGGGCGTTCTCATCAACGACAAGCACATCGAAGTGATCGTCCGGCAGATGCTGCAGAAGGTGGAAGTCGACGATCCGGGCGAGACCGAACACATCACCGGCGATCAGATGGACAAGATCGAGTTCGACGAGATCAACGCCCGCATGAAGGCCGAGGGCAAGAAGCAGGCGAAGGCGCATCCGGTGCTGTTGGGCATCACCAAGGCATCGCTGCAGACCCGCTCGTTCATCTCGGCGGCGTCGTTCCAGGAGACCACGCGCGTGCTCACCGAGGCCGCGGTCAACGGCAAGAGCGATACGCTCGAAGGGCTCAAGGAGAACGTCATCGTCGGCCGGCTGATCCCGGCGGGCACGGGTGCGGCCATGGGCAAGGTGCGCATGATCGCTACCAAGCGCGACGAGTTGATCGTGAAGCAGCGCGCGGCGGAAGCCGCGGAAATCGCGGCGGAAGCCGCGGCAGCAGCGGCCAGCGAGAAAGCGGCCGAGTTGTTGATCGAGGGCCCGGCGCCGGCGGAGTGAGCCGCAGCGGCTTGGTCGCAAAAGAAGAAAGGGCCGCCTCTCGGCGGCCCTTCGTTTACGCAACTAACGCAACGCTTACGCAACCCATACGCTCGGCAGGCTCCTTGAGGGGGGCGTTGCCGACCGGTGGGAGCATTGAGGCTCGCCATATCGGCTGTGTTTCATTTGGATGGCGGATCGGCGACTGTGGGTAACTCCGTGCAGGGCTCTGGTCCGCCTCGGAGCCGAAGGCCCGCCAAGGCTTGAGGAATCTCGCTTTCCGGGCCCTCCGGGGGTTGACGAAGCGCGACCCGGACGGGTAGAAACCCTGCACTTATGCGGCAGGGCGGTCGGGCGCCGCCGGTCGGTGCGTCTAGCATCGACCAAGGGCACCGAAACGCTGCCTCTGACAACAGTGTCAGATCAGGGTGACTGACTGCGGCGCGTTTTGCGTCGCGGTTCTCTGCGCAACGGGAAGGCGCCCTTCCGCGCGAGCGGACGGCGCGCCTTCGTTTTGCGTGTCGGATACAGGAACGAGACGAGGCGCGATGCCGACCATCAACCAACTGATCCGCAAACCCCGGGTAGCGCCGCGCTATCGCGACCGGGTTCCGGCGCTGCAGAATTCACCACAGAAGCGCGGCGTGTGCACGCGCGTCTATACGACGACTCCGAAGAAGCCGAACTCGGCGCTGCGCAAGGTAGCGAAGGTCCGGTTGCAGAACGGCTACGAGGTGATCGGCTACATCCCGGGCGAGGGTCACAATCTCCAGGAACATTCGGTCGTCATGATCCGCGGCGGCCGCGTGAAGGATCT
>JAYUHJ010000307.1:0-1651 GCA_043767065.1 Hyphomicrobiales bacterium
CGCATCGAATAGGGAGCCTCCGAACAAGGGGGTTACGCCCCCTTGTAAATCCCCCACTTCAGAGAAAGCTGCAATTCACAAAGACTTATCGGAGCTTCCAAAGGCAGTCGCTTGACGGAAAGCTCAGCCCGCGACGGCCCGCAGCCTCGCGGTTTCAAGCGGATCGACTACGCCGTATTCCGACACAGCGACCCGATACACGTCGCGCGCGCGACTGACGGAAATCTTGCCATCGCGCACATCGCGCGCCACCAGCGCGGGCTCGCGAGTTGCGGCCGCGCCATGGCCGCCCGCGCCGGGCGTCACATGCAGATAGACCGTGCCTCCGGGAACATGCAGCGTCTCCATGCCGCGCAGCTTGCGCTCGTTCGGGGCGCCGGGATTCAACACGTTCTGACAAGTCGTGCCGTTGCTGCCGCCATCGGCGCCCCAGGGCGGCTGCGATGCGCGCCCGGAACGGATCGCCAGCATGCCGCCCTCCGGCGCGAGGATGCGCACCGTGCGCCGCACACCGAGTCCGCCGCGGCGTCGACCCGGTCCCTCCGAATCCGCTTCATAACCGTAGTTTTCGACCATCACCGGGTAAGTGCTTTCGACCATCTCGACGGGCGAATTCGCCATGTTGGCGGCGATATTGGCGACGCCGTCGATGCCGTCGAGCTGCGAATGTCCGCCCCATGCGCCCACGAGCGCTTCGGAAAGAATGCTGGGCTTGCCTTCCACGTTCGCGGCGAACGTGTATCGCGTGGTGCCGCCTTCGCTCGCCGCGCGCGTGAGATGCGGCGCGGCCTTGGCAAGCGCGCCGAAGATGCAATCGGTGAGCCGATAGCCGGTGACGCCCATCGCGCCGACTGCGCCGGGGAAGCGCGGATTCACGATGGTTCCCTCCGGGGCGATGATGTGCAGCGGCCGGAAAAATCCCGCGTTGTTCGGAATGTCCGGCGACATGATCGAGCGCACCGAGAGATAGAACGCCGCGCGCGAGTACGCGAGCGGCGAGTTGATCGCAGTGGGCACCTGCGGTGCAGAGCCGGTGAAGTCAGCAGTAAGCTCGTCGCCGCAGATGCTCACGGTAACTGCCAGCCGCTGCGGGGGGCCGTCCATGCCGTCGTTGTCGAGGAAGTCCTCGAAGCTGTAATCGCCGTCGGGAAGCCGGGCGATCTCGGCCCGCGCCATACGCTCGGCGCGGTCGAGCAATCGCTCCATAGCTGCCAGCACCACTGCGTTTCCGTAGCGGCCTGCCAGCGCCGCAAGCCGCTTCTCCGCCGTCCTGCACGCAGAGATCTGCGAATCGAGGTCGCCGAAGAAATCCCGCGGCAGGCGCACGTTGCGCCCGATCAATTCGAGCAGAGTGTCGTTGCGCTTGCCGGCGCGTTCGATCACCATCGACGGAATACGCAGACCCTCGGCGAAGATTTCGCGGCTATTGACCGGGACGCTGCCCGGTACATGCCCGCCGATATCGGTATGGTGCTCCATGACGACCGCAAAACCGAGCATCTGTTCGCCGACAAAAACAGGCGTCATCACGACGACGTTCGGCAGATGCATGCCGCCTTCGTACGCGTCGTTCATGATGAACGCGTCGCCCGGCCGCAAATCGCCGCCGAAGCGCCGCAGGATCGCGTCGACGGAGCTCGGCAGGGCGCCC
>JAYUHJ010000308.1:0-1648 GCA_043767065.1 Hyphomicrobiales bacterium
CGTCACCAGCATCACCGCATCCGACTGCGCCAGCACATAGCCCAGCTCGTCGCGGCGATTGAGCATGTTGATCGGAACAGCCACCGCTCCGACGCGCGCGATCGCAAATTTGAGCGCCACGAATTCAGGATAATTGGCGAGGACCAGCGCAACATGATCGCCGCGCTTGATCCCGTAAGCGGTGAGACCGGCAGCAAGGCGGCAGGACCAGTCCTGAACCTGGCGGTAGGTCCAGGTCTGTCGATCCGTGATCACGTAGGGGCGGTCGGGAAATTCCGCCGCCGCAGCATCCAGCATGCCATCGAGCGTCCGCGCAACCCACTGCGGAAACCGCGCGGCGAGCGCCGCCTGACGTTCATCGACCGATAGCATCTGACGGGCCGCGCGTTCACTCCCCCTCCTCAGTCGTCGGTTTTGCCACCGCCGTCACGCTCTGCCCGATAGGCATCGAGATAAGTGCGGTGCGGGGCAAACGGCGCATCGCGCATCCGCACGGCCGGGCGGACACCGCCTTCGCGCCAGACCTTGGTGAATTCCTCCATGCCCGGGCCGGCGATCCCGAGCGCATCGAGATCGTTGGCAGCCGCCATACCCGCCTGCATGCCCGCCGCTTCGAACCAGCGATTGGTAACTTCCTTGTGGCTGTAAATCGCATCCAGCGGGACATTGGCGACGCGCCTGGCATAGGCCATGGCAACCGCTTCGACTTCGTCGCGCGGCACCGCACGGTTGACCAGACCCAGCTCGGCCGCTTCGGTCCCGGTCATATTGTCGCCGGTGAACAGCCACTCCTTGGTCTTGCGCATGCCCAGATGGATGGGCCACATCGCAAACACATGCAGCTCCCCCATGGCGCGCGCTTCGGGCTGGCCGAGCAGCGCATCCTCGGCGGCAAAGGCAATATCGCAAACCCCGATCAGATCGAGCGAACCCGCCACACAGTGTCCGTGGATCACCGCAATCGTGCATTGGCGCAAGCGGAACAGCCGCATCCAGCGTTCGCGCGACAAGTGAAACTCGCGCCGCGACCAGACCGGATTGCGCCGATGCGGGCGGCGCTGGACTTCATTGATCGCGCTGTCGGCATCCCACAAGTACGAAAATTCCTTGAGATCGTAACCGGTCCCGAAATGATTGCCGTTCGCCTTGATGACGAGGACGCGCGTCTCATCGTCTTCGTCGAGATCGTCCATCACAAGATCGAGTTCGTCGCGCAATTGTCGCGAGATGGCGTTGCCGGTGTGGGGACGGTTCAGCGTCACGGTCGCGATCCGATCCGCTTTTTCGTAAATCAGGGTTTCAAGCTTCATCGTCCGCATCCTTCATCCGCAGCCAAAGACCGGCTTGTCGAGTATCGATACTCACCGGTTGAGTCAACGTCATCGTTGATTTTTGTGCCAGAGGGCTGAAATACACATTGTATCCAGCCTCCAAGCGGCGTAAATATCAACGTGGATGTTGATACGCGGGACGAATGAGCCACAAAAACCAGTCAGCAAGGTGCGACCGATGCGTAAGATCGATGTTTTGGTGATTGGTGCAGGACTGGCCGGCTTGCGAGCGCTTCACACCTTGCGGGGAAGCGGGCTGTCGGTCGCGGTCCTGGAAGCCAGCGACGACCTTGGCGGTGTCTGGCATCACAATCGCT
>JAYUHJ010000309.1:0-4038 GCA_043767065.1 Hyphomicrobiales bacterium
GTGGGAGCCCGGCAATGTCGCAATCCACAGCAGCTCTTCGAGTCGTCGAAGGTTCTTCCTCCATGGACAAGGCCAAGGCGCTCGACGCGGCGCTTTCTCAGATCGAGCGCCATTTCGGCAAGGGCTCGATCATGCGCCTTGGCAAAAATGGCGCGGTCGAGATCGAAACCATCTCCTCGGGCTCGTTGGGCCTCGACATCGCGCTCGGCATCGGGGGTCTTCCGCGCGGGCGCGTGGTTGAAATCTACGGGCCGGAATCCTCGGGCAAGACCACGCTGGCGCTGCACGCGATCGCCGAGGCGCAAAAGCGCGGCGGCACCTGCGCCTTCATCGACGCCGAGCATGCGCTCGACCCGATCTATGCGCGCAAGCTCGGGGTCAATATCGACGAGCTGCTGATCTCCCAGCCCGACGCTGGCGAGCAGGCGCTGGAAATCGCCGATACACTGGTGCGCTCCGGCGCGGTCGACATCCTGGTGGTCGATTCGGTCGCCGCGCTCGTCCCGCGCGCCGAGCTCGACGGCGAGATGGGCGACGTGCTGCCCGGGAGCCAGGCGCGGCTCATGAGCCAGGCGCTCAGGAAGCTCACCGCCTCGATCTCCCGCTCCAACACCATGGTGGTCTTCATCAACCAGATTCGGATGAAGATCGGCGTCATGTACGGCTCGCCGGAGACCACGTCCGGCGGCAATGCGCTCAAGTTCTACGCCTCGGTGCGGCTCGACATCCGCCGCATCGGCATGATCAAGGAGCGCGACGAGGTCGTCGGTAACCAGACCCGCGTCAAGGTGGTGAAGAACAAGCTCGCACCGCCGTTCAAGCAGGTCGAGTTCGACATCATGTATGGCGAGGGCATTTCCAAGACCGGCGAATTGATCGACCTCGGCATCAAGGCCGGCGTGGTCGAGAAGTCCGGCGCCTGGTTCTCTTATGACAGCCAGCGGCTGGGCCAGGGCCGCGAGAACGCGAAAACCTTCCTCAAGCAGAATCCCGAGATCGCCGATAAGATCGAAGCCGCGATCCGCCAGAACGCGGGCCCGCTCGCCGAACGCATCCTCGACCCCGAGGGCGGCAAGGGCGAGGACGACGGCCCGGATTCCGAAGTCGCCGAGGCCTGACGCGCGGGCCGGGCATCGGTCCCCGCCGCATCGCCCGGCTCCTCCGGCGCTCGCCGCGCACCCCACCCGCGGCGCGCCCCGGTAATTGGCTCAAGCCTCGGTTCCCGGCCCGCCGCATTTGCCCCGCGGCGGGCCGTATCCTTTCCCCAATCTTCGAACTCGCTTCCCTGACGAGAGAACGTATTCGGCGCAAGACGCCCGTCTGGACAGCGTGATGAGCCGCCGGTAAGAGCGCGCTGTGTCAGGCATCAACGCCGCGTCGTTCGACCGCGCCCTGGCGGCGCTACTCGCTGCGGCGGCGGCTGGGTTCGCGGTCTATCTGTTCGCGGCCTATGCGGCCGAGCCCGATCTGCTCTGGCGCGGTTTCTACCACGACCGCAATTCGCATTTTAGCTTCGGGCTCGAGCTTGCGCTCGCGGTGCGGACATTCGACCCGGTATGGTTCTTCGCCGAGCTGGAGAAGGCGAAGGTCTGGCCGCCGTTTCACGGGCTCGTGCTGAGCGCCGTGCTGGCCGTGGGCGGCCCGCATCACCGGCTTGCGATCCTGCCGAGTCTGGCCGGCTGGGTAATGACGGTCGTGTTCGTATGGCTGATCGTGCGCCGGATGTTCACCGCGCGTATCGTGGGCATTTTCGCAGCCGCGGTCGCGGTTATTCTCACGGCCGCGAGCCCGATCCTGCGCATGATTTCCGCCGATGTGATGCTCGAGGGCCTCGGTGCGGGCCTGTCGGCGCTCGCGCTCTGGGCCTATCTGCGCGCCAGTTCTGAACCCGACCGGCCCGGCCATTGGCGTCTCCTGGCGCTGACCCTTACGGCGCTGTTCTTCCACAAGGGCAATTACTGGGGCATCGCTGCGGTCGTGCTCGCTGCCGCTTATGTCTCGGAGCATGCCCGGGCGCTGTTCGAGTATTGGCGGACGTTCGCCAGAGCCACGACTTTCGGCGCGCTCGCACGGTGGGCGTGGCGCGATCCGCTTCTGGTCGCCGGCGCCGCTGTCCTCTTGCTCGTGGCTTATCTCTATTGGCGCGGGCCGACGGCGATAGATCTTTTCGGCCGGAATGTCAGGCTCTATCCGCCCGAGAATCTCGCCACCCTTGGCTACGCATTGCTGTTCTTGCGCGTGACGATCGGCTGGTTCCGCCATCGCGCGGCGTTCGAGGCCTGGCTCGGCCAGCGCGGGACCATTCTCTGGTACTGGCACGTGGCGCCGGTCCTGGTCTCCTTCCTGCTGCCCAAGCGGCTCACGACTTTCCTCTGGTTCGTCGGTCCTACGAACGCGGGCGGTGCCGCACGCATCGATCCGCTCGAGGGCATCCGGTTCTACTGGAAGGCGTTCGCCGAGGGCTTCCACCTGGCGCCGTGGATCGCCGTCCTTGCAGTCGCACTCGCGTTGCTGGGCGCGACGCAAAGTCGCCGATTTCCGCCCGGCGCGCGCGCGGTGTTCTTCCTTGCGTTGCTCGGCTTCGTCGCGGTCGTGATTCATCCGCAGCATCAGGGGCGTTTTCTCACCTCGTGGGTATTTGCGGTCTGGATTGCCGCCGGTTCGGGTGCCGGCGTTCTGTTCGATTGGGCGCTCTCGAAGCGAGCCGCCGGTCTGCAACTGGCTACTGCAGTGATGGCGATCGTTCTGCTCGGCGCTGCCAACCTTTGGTACCAGCCGTCGCCGGCCGCCTACAGACACGCGTTCCGTTCGACCTCGGGTCCCTCCGACCTCGATCTCGTGCAGCCGTACCTCAAGGATCTCCAGGGCGTGCGCGAAGTGATGATCGCGACCACGTTCGGTACGAGCAGGCTGTTCCGCTGGGCCCTCCACGAGGACTGCCAATGCAAGCGCATCGTGGAGGACCCGTGGATCGACAGTCTCAGCTCGCGCGCGGAGGTTCGCCGCGTCATGGCGGAACGGATCGCACGGTCGGCCGCCGAGCGCATCGTCGTCATCGACGCGCCCGGCGGGAGATACTCGTATCGCGTCCTGGGCTGGACCTATGACGTGATGGCCGGCATCGTCGATGCCATGGAAAGCCAGGACCGCTTTGTCCGCATCGCCACCTACCCGATCCCGAGCCAAGGTGCGCAGGCCCTCGTCTGGCGGCGGCGGGACTAGCCCGCCGGGGCTAGGGCTTGCCCTGGCTGGGGCGGCTGTCTTGGCGCTTCCTGGACAGCGCTTTTTCACGCCACTACAAGACCTTTGGAAACCTCAAGCCTCACCGTTGGTTAGCCGGGTTGAAAGAGGCGGCAGCAACGCCCCGAGTGGTGGATTCTGAAATGAGCGGCGTCAACGAAATCCGGTCGACCTTTTTCGACTATTTCGCCAAGGACGGGCACGCGGTGGTGCCGTCGTCGCCGCTCGTGCCGCGCAACGACCCGACGCTGATGTTCACCAATGCCGGCATGGTGCAGTTCAAGAACGTCTTCACCGGCGTCGAGAAGCGGCCTTACCAGCGCGCGGTCACCGCGCAGAAATGCGTACGCGCCGGCGGCAAGCACAACGACCTCGACAACGTCGGCTATACCGCCCGCCATCACACCTTCTTCGAGATGCTGGGGAACTTCTCGTTCGGCGATTATTTCAAGGACCACGCCATCGAACTGGCGTGGAATCTGGTCACCAAAACCTTCGCGCTGCCCAAAGAGAAGCTGATCGCCACCGTCTATGTCGACGACGACGACGCGTTCAAACTCTGGAAGAAGATCGCTGGCCTGCCCGAGTCCCGCATTCTCCGCATCGCCGGTTCGGACAATTTCTGGGCCATGGGCGAGCTCGGTCCCTGCGGTCCGTGCTCGGAGATTTTCTACGACCACGGCGCGCACATCGCCGGCGGCCCGCCCGGCTCGGCCGACCAGGAGGGCGACCGTTTCATCGAGATTTGGAACCTCGTGTTCATGCAGTACGAGCAGCTCGCCGGCGGCAAGCGGGTGA